>NZ_JBEYKR010000067.1:0-37455 GCF_040703535.1 Streptomyces sp. NPDC007346 | reverse complement strand
TCAACTGCGCCACCAGCTGCTCCCGGCTGTCGATCACCTGGCGGCAGGTCTGTTCGAAATACGCCTGGTCCTCGAACGCCGCCGCCGCGCCGACGGTGAAGTCCAGCTTCGGCGTGAACTTGCCGACTGCCACTTGGTCACCGACCGCGACGTTGGGAAGCGTGGGGGTGGTGGACCACAGGTCGAGCTTGGTGTCGCCGTCAGTTTTCCACCCGTTGGGCGAGTCCTCACGGCTTTCGTAGACCCCGAAGTAGCAGGCCCTTTCCTGTATCGCGGTGGAGTTGCCCGGGGCCCAGGTGCCTTCGCACGGAAGGCTCGCTTCTATTTTCGCGCCGGGCTTGCCGAAGTCGCCGCCGATCCAGTGGACGTCGAGGTTCAGGTCGAAGTCGGCCCAGCGGGTGTATTCGCTGTTGTCGAACGAGCCGATCTTGCCCTGGCCGATGAGGGTTTGCGTGGCGATGAACTCGCCGTGCAGGTAGCACCCCGGGGGCCACAGGCCGCACTTGATGGCGGGCATCAGGACGAGTGTGTCCTGGCAGTAGGAGAACCGGTTCTTGATCCAGCCTGCCGCGTTGTCGGCGTCGTCGGCCGCGGTGCACTCGGCGGAGTCCTTGATGTACTTACTACTCCAGCAGCGGATCGTGTCCTGAGCTGCGTTTTCGGTAGTGGCAGCTGCGGGCGGTGGCCTGGCGACGTCTTCTCCAGGCCGACCAGTTCAGTGCGTGGGTGACGGGGTTGCGGTCGGTTCTTGGGTGGGGCAGCAGAGTGTCCATGAGCCGTCGGATCTCTGCCACGGTGAGCGGGACGATGGCTGATCCGTTTCTGCAACCCCCTTTGCGGTTGCGTCGTCGGCCTGGGCGGCGAGTGCGGCCAGGACGGCGTGGGCGAGCATGGCCAGGGTGATGTGCCGATACCAGCCGATGTAGCGGCGGACCTCGTACTCGTCCAAGCCGCACTCGTTCTTCGCGGCCTGGAAACACTCCTCGATCGCCCACCGGCTGCCGGCGATCCGGGCAAGTTCGTCGATCTCGACGCCGACGGGTGCGTGGGCGAGGTAGTAGGCGATCTCGCCGGGATCGGTCAGGCTGCGCCGGGCCAGCACCCAGCGGTGATGGGACGGCGGATCCGGGTCGAAGACGATGTTGGCAGGCAGTTTCGCCGCGGCCCAGTCATAAACGCGCGGGCCCTTGGCTCCGTCGCCGCAGGACAGCCGCTGCCAGGCATCGACGGGGGCTTCGTCGATGAGCTGGTCGATGCGCCAGGCACTGGCCAGTGACTTGATCTGCTGGGACTTGGGCACCGCGACGACGTAACCCAGGCCGAGTTGTTCGAGCAGGCGGCGGAAGTTCCAGTCCTGCCCGTACGCCTCGTCCGCGGTGACCCAGGCGGCCGGCAGGCCGGCGGCCAGACAGCGGCGGACGATTCCCCGGGCCAGCTCGCCCTTGGTGGCAAAGCCGCGTTCGTCAGGGATTTTCGCCGTCCGGCACCGCTCACGGTCCGAGGCCCATGCCTTCGGCAGGTAGAGCTCCCGGTCGACCAGGGCCCGGCCCGAACCGGTGGCGTAGGCGGCGAACACGCCGATCTGGCAATTGTCGATCTTCCCGGAGGTGCCGGTGTACTGCCGGCCCACCCCGGCCGAGGTGGTGCCCTTCTTGACGAACCCAGTGTCGTCGATGATCAGCACACCACCGGGGCCAAGGGACTCGCCGACGTAGGCGCGGACGTCGTCGCGCAGAGCGTCCGCGTCCCAGACACTGCTGTTCAACAGCCGCTGGAAACCGTCCGGAGTGCGGTGCCCCGCCCATTCCGCGAGCTGCCAGCCGTTTTTGCGTGGCGCCTGACCCAGCAGGCCGCGGACATAGTCCCGCATCCGCCAGCGCAGATCCGCCCGAGCGAACCGGCCCGCCACCCGAGCGAACAATGAATCCAACTCCGCGGCCCAGCCAGCGACTTCAGCAATCCCCTCCATACCAGGACAACGACAACTGCCAGCTCAGGACACGATCCGCTGCTGGAGTATTACTGATCGTTTCAGAATGAGATCTTGGTCTGACGTCTCGGCCGAGAGTGTGCTTAGCGTGCGATGGAACGGGTGTCCCGGTTGGCACGTTGGCTCGACAGGACTCTGGAGGAGAACCTTGTCGAGTTTGAGCTTCCCGTCGGCGCGGGCGGTCGGACGCGGGGCGGCCTGGTACCGCGGAGATTGCCACGTGCACTCCGTCCACTCGGACGGAGAACTCACCCCCGAAGAGTTGGCCGTCCGGGCGAGGGCGGCCAGGCTCGACTTCATCGCGACGACGGAGCACAACTCGGTCGCGGCCCCGGGGGTGTGGGGGCATTTGGCCGCCGATGACTTTTTGATTCTTCTCGGCGAAGAGGTGACCACGGAGACCGGGCACTGGCTCGCACTCGGCCTCGACCCGGGCGAGGTCGTCGACTGGAGCCACCAGGTCAGGGACGGACTGGTGGACAAGTGCTTGGACCAGGTCCACCGAGCAGGAGGCCTGTGCGTGGCCGCACACCCGCATGCGCCCTACCCCTCGGGCGACTTCATGTTCCCCTTCCTTGGCTTCGACGTGGTAGAGGTATGGAACGGACTGTGGACTTCGGACCGGCCCTGGAATGCCGACAACGAGGCGGCCCTGGCTGAATGGGGGCGGAGCCTCGCGGCGGACCTTCGCACGGGCTCGTGGCGGCCGGCGATGGGCAACAGCGATACCCACTTGGAAGGGCAGATAGGGATCCCTCACACCGTGGTCTTCGCTGAGGAACTGAGCACAGAGGCAGTGCTGGCCGGGATATGCGCCGGCCGCAGCTGGATCGCCGAGTCGGCGGATGTGGACGTGTCGTTCACCGCCCATGCGGCCGGCCGCGTTGCCGGGGTGGGCGAGCGGCTCGCGACTCATGGTGAGCAGGTGGAAGTGCGTGCGGCAGTACGAGGTGTGCCGGCGGGGACTGTCAGCTTCCACACCGATCGAGGAAAGGTCCACCGGGCCCCCCTCCCTGATGACGGGGCGGGAGCGGGGCAGTGGGACACGACAGCGGAACAATCAGCGTTCGTCCGCATCGAGGTCCGCCATCGCAGCGGGCACGTCGCCGCACTCACCAATCCGATCATGCTCAACTGACCGCTCATTTCATCGTGCGGTCCGCAGGCGGCGGAGGCACATGAGGCTGCATGCCAGTTCGAGCAGGCCCTGATGAAGGTCGGCGCGTCGTTCGTAGCGAATCCGGAGCCGTTTGAACTGGTGCAGCCAGGCGAAGGCCCGTTCCACCACCCAACGGACTTTGCCGAGCCCTGAGCCGTGGACGACGCCGGGTTGGGCGATCATCGGCTTGATGCCGCGTTTCCACAGCAGACGGCGGTATTTGTCGAAGTCGTAGCCCCGGTCGGCATACAGGTTCCGCGGCTTGCGGCGAGGCCGTCCTCGTAGCCCCCGGATTGGTGGGACCGTGTCGAGTAGCGGGAGCAACTGGGTGACGTCGTGGCGGTTGCCGCTGGTGAGTGTGACGGCGAGCGAGGTTCCGTGCCGGTCGACTATCAGGTGGTGCTTGGAGCCGGGCCGGGCGCGGTCTACTGGCGAAGGGCCGACATGATCCCCCCTTGAGGGCCCGGACATGCGAGCCGTCAACAGCGCAGTGTTCAAGATCCAGCAGGTCGGCGCGGCGCAGCTCGGCCAGCAGGGCTGCGTGCAGGCGAGGCCAGACGCCTGCCTCGGTCCAGTCTCGCAGGCGGCGCCAGGTCGTCACCCCGGAGCAGCCGACCGTTTCGGCCGGGACATCACGCCAGGCGACGCCAGTCCGCAGTACGTACATCACCCCGGTGAGGGCCGCCCGGTCGGGAACACGCAGTCGCCCGGGGTGGCGACGACGCCGCTCAGGAGGGGGTGGCAGGAGCGGAGCCACGCGCTCCCACAAGTCATCCGGAACAAGATCAGCACGCACCCGGACACCCTGCCGACCAAGATCGCTAGATGCAAGTCCTGCGGTTCAACTCATTCTGAAACGATCAGTTATACTAGTCGGCGGGCTTCCTACCATCGGCGAACTTGGTGGACGGTGTGGTGTAGGTCCGCTGAACACTTTCGCACAGGCGGCGTCCGACCCGAAATCCCCTTCCGCAGCGGGACGTTGCCCGTGGTCCGCCACTATTCCTACTCCAGGGACCTGGCCGACGACATCGACGGTCTGGCGGCCCGGCACCCGCGGGACCGTATTGGTGTCATCGTCAACACCATGCGCCTGGGCGCCGACTTGATGCGGCTCCTGGAACGCGTCGGCCTCGCCCACGAACCTCAGCTTTACAGCTCGGAGTCCTCGTCCGGTCGCTATCGCGACCTCGAACTCGCCCGCCCCGGCGTCGTCCACCGCGCCAGCACCAAGGCATCGGCTTCGTTATCGCCGACACGGAATTCGACTCCGTCACCGGCCCCACGGCGGCGACCTTGCGCATGGCGTACCAGGTCATGATCACCCGCACCCGGCAGCGGCTGGTGCTGGGCTGGCAGGGGAGCCGGTTGCCCCGGCATCTGGACGGGTTGGACGGATGGGCGGATTCGCGGGTTGGGATCGTCGCATTCGATGTCAGACGTAAGCTGCTGTCGGGAACAAGGGGGAGACGATGACTGACGACCGCAAGACGACCGTGCCGGTGTGGACGTTGGCGACCGCTGACGTCCGAGTGCCGGGATTGGCCGCGGGCGAGTCGATGACAGCTGAACGCCTGGCTGAACTGCGCGGAGTGCTGGCCGCTCTGGCCGACGAGCCGATCGTCACACTTGAGGTACATCCGCTGCCTGACAAGATCGACCGAGGCCGTGGCATTCCGCTCGACGCCGCGAGTCCCCTGGCGCAGCACCTGTCACAGTTCATCACGCAATCGACGCGAAGTTCTCTTACGGCGGCCAGAGCGACCGCTTCCGGCGAGAACCTATATCGCATGGTGGTCCCGGCGAAGGTCGCCGCCCAGTTCGGGCAGGGCATTGTCCGCCCGATGGTATCGAAGGGGGCGGTCGGCGGCATCTACGGTGAGCTCGTGAATTCGACGGGCAGGATCGCTTCCAAAGCGAGATTCGTGCCGGTCGGAGGCGCGGCAGCGGCGGGAACGGTCGGTGGGGCCGGTGCGACCGCCGGTGCCGCGGCCGTCGGCGGCACGGCGCTCACCGTGGCCGCTCCGCTCGTGCTCATGGCCGTGGCGGTGGGAGTGAGCGCGCACGCCGACCGCAGGCGCCAACAGGCCATCGAACACATCACGGAGCTGCTTGAGCGACTTCAGGAGGAGAAGCTCGACGACGAGCGCAGCACACTCGACGGCTGCCGTGGCGCCATCGACAAAGCCACGGCCATCCTGCTCGACCAGGGCAAGCTCGGTGTCTCCTTGGGACTCGACTCGGCGGTGCATGCCATCGACACGGCGCTGAGCAAGGCCGACGGCCGCTGTACCCGGTGGCAAGGCGCGCTCGAGGGATTGCGCGAGGGCGAGGCCGTGGAACTCGGCACGCTGACCAAGGCGTTCCCCGGCGTCGATGACCATGGCGGTACGTTCCGCACCCACCTCGAACTCGCTTCCCTGGCCATCGCGCTGAAGCGGCGAGTGGTTGTCCTCCAGGCCGTCGAGCACGCACAGAGCAACGACGGCAATCCGTTCGAGAACTTCACCCGCGAACTCAGGCGCGATCAGCAGCGCCTCGACGAAATGGAGTCGAACATCGCCGGTGTCCTGGTGCGCCTGTCGGCACTGGAGCTGGCACGCCCGAGCGGCTTGCGGGCGCCCGTCTTCACGACCGGTGAAGTGGATCGCCTCATGCGCGCGACGCACCGGATTCACCAGCTGGGCCGTGGCGTCACAGTCAATAGCCGTACGGCAGATGTGGCGATTGAGATTGCCCGCGACAAGGACGGCTCGGTGATCGTGTTCCCCGCGTTGCCGGCGTAGACGTATCGGTGTGTTCGGCTATGCGCGCAGGGCGCTGTCGCCCCAAAACGTCGACCAGTAGCGGTGGGCAGCCGGACCGGGACCGTGGTGGGTGCCGCGCAGGGTACTGAAGGCGCTGTCGTGATCGAAGACTGCCTCGATCCACAGCGCGCAGAATGGTGGTCGTCCAGAGCCGGCGGCCAGGACCTCACTGGAACTCAGGAGCCGCAGGCAGAGGCTGGCCTGCCCGGTGACGACCGGGTTGGGGCCGAGAACTGGCGTGAGCATTAGATGAATGCATGGTGCACTCCGTACCGGGAACTAGTGCCGCATCAGGCAACGTTCGCCTTTCCGCGACGTTGACGGGAACTGTCCTGCTGCTCGCGAGGTAAGCCGAATGTCTCGCGGTGGTGCTTCAGCCGAAGTCGCTGGCGGAAGTGAGGCCCTCGACGAATGACCCGAAGTCCGCTGCGAGGGCCAACTCCACGCTGAAGTCAGCGTCGAACCATCCGACTGAAGGTTCCCCGTGCCGGCCGCACGCCCGGTAGTCCAGCGCGATCCAGCAGGGTCCGTCGCCCGAGAGGAGCACGACAGGCGAGGGCAGACCCCATTCCTCGACCAGGTAGGGACTGTCGAGCAACGAGACTGTGCTTTCGCGGTGGCCGATGCCCATCACATGGTCGAACGGAACGTGGTCCTCGCTCCAGGAGGTCGGCCTGTCTGTCCGGAAAGCGTTCCGAGCACCTGTCACCTGGCCGCCGTTCTGAACGCGCAACAGATCAATCAGTGAAGCTGGGAGCGCGGCATCGAGCAGTCGTTCGGCGTCCCGCACAGCCTGGTCAGTCAGCGGCTGCTGCACCCCATAGTTGTTGCCGGCGTCCCAGAACGCGGGCAGCACATCGTCAGACCGAGCCATGAATTGAATCGTAGAGGCTATGGGCTGCGATTGCCCCCCAGAGGAGACTCAGGCGACCAGGATGATCACGTGGCTGAACGTGTGCGTGTACGGGAGATCGATGACGACGAGGGGCGGCGGCTATTGCAGATCGTTCGCCGGGGCACCGGGTCCGTGGTGACCTGGCGGCGGGCACAGATGGTGCTGCTCTCCGCGCAGGGCATGCCGGTGGACAAGATCGCAGCGGTGACGTTCACCAGCGCGGACCGGGCCCGGGACGTGATCCACAACTTCAACGCGGACAACTTCGACTCGCTGTATCCGAAGTACAAGGGCGGCTGTCCCAGAACCTTCTCGTTGCCTGAGCGGCGCGAGATCAAGAAGGTCGCCAAGTCCAAGCCTGCCGAGCACGGCCTGCCGTTTTCGACCTGGAGCTTGGTCAAGCTGACCGACTTCCTGGTCGCCGAGGGGGGTGGTCGACGACATCAGCCACGAGGGCCTGCGCATTGTGCTCCGCGAGGAGGGCGTCTTTTTTCAACGCGTGAAGACCTGGAAGTCCTCGAACGATCCCAACTACGAGGCGAAGAAGGTCCGTGTCGGGCACCTCTACGCCATCGCCGACGGCGAGGTCGTCCCTGAGAACGGCGAGCCAGATGTCATCTTCTGCATGGACGAGTTCGGCCCGCTCAACCTGCAGCCTCACCCCGGACGCCAGTGGGCTGAGCGCGGCGGCAAGGGCAAGGGCCCCGATCGCGAGCCGAGGCCGCGGCGCCGGGCCACCTACACCCGCCCGCACGGGGTCCGGCACCTGTTCGCGGCCTACGACCTGGGCAAAGACCAGCTCTACGGGCACATCGAGAAGACCAAGAATCGCTCGAGGTTCCTGGAGTTCTGCCGTTACCTGTGCAGTCTCCACCCGGCCGAGGTGCGCATCGCCATCGTGTGCGACAACTACTCGCCGCACCTGACCACGAAGCGGTGCCGTCGGGGGCGGACTGGGCCGAGGCGAACAACGTCGAAATCGCCTACACCCCGACCAACTCCTCGTGGCTGAACCGGATCGAGGCCCAGTTCACGGCCCTGCGCTACTTCACCCTTGACGGCACCGACCACGCCAGCCATAAGGAGCAGGGCAGCATGATCCGCCGCGACATCATTTGGCGGAACAAGCATGCCCAAGACGAGCGCCTTCACGACGTCGTGAACAGGGCGAACGTTGCCTGATGCGGCACTAGCATCCGGTGTGATCAGCACCCGGACGTCAGGACCGGAGGGCCCATCGCAAGGGATGGGTTCCTGAGACCCGTCGACTGCGCTGGGGAAGATCGTAGCTGCCCGAAGTATCGAACCCACCGGTTCAGGTCACCTGACGGCGCGCCGAACCTGCCGGCCCTACCGCAGTGTTGGGCAGGAGGAAGGCCGTCATTGGTGGGCTCGGAGGGCTTCGTAGATACGCGTTGCCGGTCTTGTCGACCGAGCAGCAAACCCCACCGGGCGTGGCCACACACTGTTCAAGGCTCTGACAACTCGACCCGGACGGACTTGCCGCGGGGCGGGGGAGGCATGCCCGCCGGTCGGAGGAGCGGCGGCGAGCAGCAGGCCACGTCCGCCGGTGCGGTCGGCGTGACACGACCGACATCGGACGTTGCGAGGCCGCTTCGGCGACAACCCTCCGTGAAGGCTGATGGGCACTCAGGCTTCTTTGACGTACCGTCACTCATTCACAATCATCTTGCACGTGCGTTGCACAAGGTGCTGAAAGACAACAGTGACCAGTGGAGTGCTGTGAAGGTGTATATCCGCAGGTCAGTTGGCATGTTGGAGTGTCGTGCCCCGTGCCCCCAACGGGCACGACACCCCGCCGCTGAGATGTCCCGGAAAACACCAGCCAGCGCGGTGACCTGCACGGATGAGGGGGATGTGGTCGCTGACCTGAGCGAATGGGCCTTCAGTTGTTTCATGCTCGTACCGGTTGATGAAGCCGGAAGTCCCAGAAATGTGCCAGAGGGCTACCACTGCCTGTAGGGACTCTTTCGGCTAGCGCAGGGCGTACGAGCGCCGTGTGGGCCGATGTTCGCGCATCGGTGGTCCGCCCTGAGTGAACAGAAACGCGCGTTTCACGAACGGGTTCGCGGCCAGTGAGGATCACGCGGCCTGGGAACCGTGTGACTGGCGGTCGGTCCTGGCCTCTACGCGACCGTGGGCTTCCAGGCACCAGGCGCCGTTGCGGGGGCGTGCGGAGGGCACCGGGGCCTGCCGCTCGTGTCTTCGGCCGCTCGTCGATCCGACGCCCCGACGTCTGCAGGCAGCGGTGACCAGGCGGTGTCCTCCGACAGTGCGCCTTCGGCGGCAGGCGTTGGGTGACGCGGTTCCACAGGACGGCGAAGGCACATTCCGATGCCCTGCAGCGAACGGCCTGCGTCCGCTGCAGCCGGTCGCAGGAGTCGCACGCTGAGGGAAATGCTTACGCTTGCGGTCGGTGACCTCGGCGAAGGCGATGAAGCAGCGTGCTCGAATGCGTGGAGCAGTGAGAGCGGCCGGCTACCTAAGTGTCACACGTTGTGACATTCACCAGAAATCATGCCCCCTGATTCGGTTGGATGGCACTGCCAGCTTCTGGCAGGCACAGGGTTGTGCACGAACGAGGGGGAACCGTCATGTCGTCCATGTGGGATGCCGCGGAGTGCGACCAATTCCGGTCGGCAGTACTCGCCCTGACCCGGCGGCGAGTCGAGATCTACAGGGATGCAGGCGAGACGTGGCGGTTCGCTGAGAGCCTGAAGTCCGTGAGTGAGGACACCGCCCAGGAGTATGAGGGCCGCACGATCCTCGAACTCCTCCAGAACGGCCACGACGCCATCGGTGAATCCGCCCCGGGAAGGATCGCCGTGCTGGTGGTCCCGCACGAGGACGACGGCGTCCTCTACGTCGCCAACGAGGGGGCGGTGTTCGCCGAGGAGAACTTCCGAGCCATCACCGAGCTGGCCCTGTCGAGCAAGGCGGCGGGTGCGGGAATCGGCAACAAGGGTCTCGGTTTCCGCAGCGTGCTGCAATTGACGGACTGGCCGGAGATCTACTCGAAGTCCTCACCCGACTCCCAGGTGTTCGACGGCTATTGCTTCCGCTTCGCCAGGCCCGGGGACGTGCGCACCCTGGTGGACGCCCCGGCACTCGCGGCCCGGGTGATCGAGGACATCTCCCCGCTGGCACTGCCGGTACCGGCCGACGCCACCGATCCCTTGCTCAAGGAGCTCGCCGAGGACGGATACTCCACGGTCGTCCGGCTGCCGCTGCGCGACCGGCACGCCTGGGGGCTGGCTGTGGCGCAGGCCCGGGACATGGCGGACGGAGAGGCGCCGCTCCTGCTCTTCCTCGATCGGGTCACCGAACTCCTCGTTGAGGTACGCGACGGTTCCGACACTGGTTTCCGAAGCGTTCTCTCGCGTGCCGAGTGTGCATCGGACCTGGTCGTCGCCTGCGAGAACGACTGGGTACGTGAGGTCAACCTTGCTGGGGCCGGCCGCTATTTGCTGGCACGCCGCACACTTGATTCCGAGGCCCTCAACGGAGCGATCAGCCGCAGCGCCCAGGCACGCGAGATCGACGCCGCCTGGGAGAACTGGGATGCCAAGGCATGGGTGGCGGTCGCGCTGCGCCTCGATGCGCCGCTCACCCACGGGCGCATGTACACCTTCCTGCCGATGGCTGAAGGCGTCCATGCCCCATTCTCCGGCCATGCCCATGCCCCGTTCTTCACCAAGCTGGCGCGTCTCGACATCAGCGAGACGGTGACCCTGAACGCCTTCCTCCTCGACCAGCTCGCCGTGTTGACGGTGGAACTGGGCAGGCGCATCCGCTCGCAGACCCCGCACCTCCGTGCCGCGGACCTCGTACTCGACCTCATGTGCTGGGACGAGCCAGACAGGCTGGATACCGCCCTGAACGAGAAGCTCGCTGCTGAACCGATCGTGCCCTTGCATGGCCGGGAAGCGTGGGGTTCGCTGCAGGACTCCTACGGATGGCGCCCCGACGGCAAGCGCTCCTGGCGCGTCCTCACCGCCGAGGCACTCACGAGGGCGGGAGCCGACCTGCTGACCCCGTCCGTCGGCCCGGCCCGCCACACGCGTCTGGACAAGCTGTGCAGAGCCGTACTCTCCAGGACTTTCCGCCCTCCGTCACTGCTGGTCGCAGAGTGGGCCGAGACCGTGGCCCGGTCACTGCTCGGCGGTGCGGAACCGGCAGGACAAGTCTGGGCGGACTTCTACAGCGACCTCTCCCATGCGTTCGCCCGGGACCAGGCCGTGCTGCGGGGGCGGCGCATCATCCTCACCCAGGACATGCAGCTGAGAAGCGCCCTCGGGGGCCGGACCGGGTCCGGCAGGCAGGATGCGACCGTCTTCTTCCATCCCGGGCCCAACGACATCACGGGCGGCGACACCGTCACCCGAGTCCCGGGCGACCTCAAGGCACTGCGGCGCCGTATCTCGTTCACCCACCCGGTGATCGCCTGGGACATTGCCGGACGCGGATTCCTCGAGCGCAACGAACTGGTGCGCTCCTACCAACTGGACCGCGTCTTCGATGCCCTGGACGACCTGCTCTCCGGCCATCCTTCGGAGGCGCTCCGTCGCGACGCCCTCACCTTCGCCTTCCGGCAGTACCCCCTGCTCACTCAGGCCCAGCGCCGACGGCTGGCAAGCATTCCCTTCCGGCTGCCGCTGGCCGGCACCGGCCGGTGGGACAGAGCCGCGCGCTGCTCCTTCTCACCCGCCTGGGGCACCGAGGGCGCGCGACGACTGGAGCGGTTCCTCGCCGAGGGAGGATCCCGGATTTCGGCCCTGGCCGCACAACGGGATCAGTGGATCAGCGGCCCCGACGACTGGCCCGCGCCGGTCCGGAATCGTGCGGACTACACCGAGTTCCTGGAAGCTCTCGGCGTGTGTGACGGCCTGAGGCCGGGAGCCATCGGGGAACGACTTGGGGCCTGCCAAGGATACGAACTACGGCCCTCGGGCCTTGCCATGCGCCTCGGACTGGAGGATGCTCTCGCCGAAGCCTGGCCGGCCGATGTCAGGAGTAGGTGGACCAAGTTCGCACACCCGTACACGCCGTACGAGTTCACGAAGGCGCCGGCTCACCTGGCGGGAGCGACCGAGGTCGCCGGGCTCGGCTCCGCCGCCAGACGCGAGTTCGCCGAACTGCTGATGCACGGGCTCCGCACCTGGGACGAGGAGGTGCTCACGGTCACGGTCCACAGGCCCACCTACCCCTTCAAGGACGCGCACGTTTGGCCCACTCCTCTGGCCTCATATCTCCGAAGCATGGACTGGCTCCCCGTGGAAGACCCGGAGGGCCTGTCCTTCGTTGAGCCCCACCGGGCCTGGTTCAGCGCCGACGGCGAACTGCCGGCCTTCGTGCCTGCGCTGCCCCTGTCGACGAGGCGCCTGCTTAGCGACAAAAGCGTCGTCGAGCGGCTGGTCCGGCTAGGACTCCGCAGGTGGGACGATCCGTACCACGCCGGGGCGGTGGTGAAACAGCTGGCGGATGTGCTCGACAAGGGTGACGTGCCCGAGTACCTCAGTGTCTCGTTCAAACGGCACTACGAGCGGGCGTGGTCGGACATCGCGCGGACGGGCCAGTGGCCCTGGGCACGGGGCGAGGGCGCCCGTCTCGTGGTCAGTCGCGCCCATGTGCTCGGCACCTTCGCCCCGTCGTCCGACGAAGTACCGGTCATCGTCTGTGACGAGACGGACCCTCTGAAGGAAGCCCTTATCGAGCCGACGGGGCATTCCGTCCTCGTAGCCCCGGCGGAGTCCGGTGACGCCGTTGTTCGCCTGGCTGAGGCGAATGGACTGAGGGCACAACGTACGTCGGCCACCCACGTGCAGGTCCGTCATCGTGACGGTGCCCCCATCACGCCGTCGGGGCAGGCGGCGGTGTTCATCAGAGGGAGGGAGTGGCTGGTCATCGTGGTCGCACTTGCCATGGAGCTCAAGTCCGGGGCGTTCGTGCGCCGCAGCGAGCGAGGCGTTCGTGCCGCGCTCGAACGACTTCGGGCCCTCCGCGTCGTACACGCCGATGACGTGGAGATCACCGTTTCCGGGACACCGGCCGAACCGCCGTCGTCGACGCGCGCTCTGCCGCTGCCGGACGACGATCACCCCACGGTGGTCGTCTGGAGGAGCGAGGAAGGCTGGGACGAACTGCAGGCGGGGACGCCCGCCATTGCACAGTTGCTGGGCAGGCCGTGGCTGCAGGACGCTCTGGAACTGGTCCTCGTGAAGCTGGAGCGGAGCTTCGGCGGCGTCAGTCCGACACTCGTCGACGACAGTGTCCTCGCCGCAGCGCTGGACACGACCGAGGCCAAGGTCGTGGAGATCCGGCGCAACCTTACCGGTGACGTGCAGGACACGGTGAGACTGCTCCGCCCGGTGCTGGCGTGTCTGGCCGCCGATGCCTGGGATGAGGAGGTCGCACACCTCCTTAACCGTGCAGCGGGTGAGTCTGAACTCGCCGGGATCATCGACCGACTGGCGTCCGATCTGCCGCTGCCGGCGGCGGAGCTGGTCGCCCTGGCCCGCTCCTGCACGAAACCGGCCGAGCTCAGGGACGAACTGCGTATCGACTTCCAGCAGTTCAATGCCGCGATGGCCGCCCTCGGTCCCGGATACTCCCCGGACTACTATCCCGACCGCCATGAACAGGTCTTCGGCGACTTCGTGCGTGCCCGCTTCGGAATCCTCCTAGACCGGCTCCGTGAGCGGTACGCCGCTGCCGCTCAGCAGGGCGAGGACATCTCCGGTTACGCGGCGGCCCGCGGTCTGCACGACCTCCAGCCGGTCCCGGACTGGCTTCCCCGCTTCATCACCCCGCCCGAAGAGGCGATGTGCGCCAGAGTGAGGGAGTGGCTCCGGGCACACGGAGCCGACGACGACCTCGAGCGGCCCACAGAACTCGAGCCCGCCGACCGACTACGCGCGCGCAACACGGCCGCACTCGACGCGCTCGTACCGACGTTGATCCCTTTGGTGACCGCCTGGTGCCACCGCCACGGCGTTCAGGTGCCTGCGGGATGGCATGGAGCGGTGCTGATGGAATGCAGGAGTCACATCGACGGGACCGGGCTGGGCGACCTGTTGCCACTGGGGGAGAAGCACCTGCTCGACGCGGTGGAGCGTGCCGTGGGATGGCCCGACGGAATGCCGCACGCCACGGACCCCGCGGCACTGGGCCTCACCGACAAGGACTTCGTGCCGACGGCGGCACCGTCCCAGGGCTCCAGCGGCTCCACCATCGTGGCTCCGCGTACGATCACCATCGGTGACGCCGAGGTCAGGGTCGGAAGCGATCAGCTCTCCACCATCGCGGACATCGCCTCGAGGACCGTGGACGAGGCATTCCTCGCCCAGTCGGGCAGGGTGCGCCTGGACACCGTGGCCGGTGTGCCCCGGCCGCGAAGCGGAAGCGGTTCCACCGCCAAGCCGCGCATCGTCGTCGCGAAGACGAAGCGGGCCAGTGAGGACCAGCGGTCTGCCATCGGCCTCGTCGGGGAGGTGGCCGCGCGCGCCTGGCTCCAGCGCCACTACCCCGACGTGCGGTGGGTGTCGGGCTATGCCGCCGTAGTCAACGGCGACGACGAGGCTTCCGACTCCCTCGGCTACGACTTCGAGGTCGCCTGGCGTGACACCACGCGGCTGTACGAGGTGAAGGCGCTGAGCGACCCGGTTGCCGAACGGGTGGAGTTCGAGCTCGGACCGTCCGAGGTGGACGCGGCCCGCAGTCACGCCCGGAGCAACCGCTACCGCATCCTGCTGATCACCCGCGCCCTCGTCCCGGAGGAACGCCGCGTCTTCGACCTGCCGAACCCGTTCTCGGCTCAGGGACGCGACCGCTTCAGGATGGTGAGCCGAGGGGTTCGCTACCAGTGCTCGCCCCTGGGAAAGGAGCGACCCGCCGGCTCGCACTGACGGAGTGACTTCAAGCCGTGATGGAGGTGCGCAGTCCTGTGTACCAGGAGGAGAGAAGCCTCCTTGGGTATTTCTCGTTGAGTTTCTCTCAGGTGGCCTGCCAGCACCTGGGATGTGGCAGGCGGAAGCAGACTCCCGTTTGAACCGTTGCGGGCAGGATGTCACCGTTGCGTGACTGGCCTCACGAGCAGCCGCGCAGTCAGTCCATGGCGAGAGGCTCCACCAGGGATTTGGCGGATCTCGAGGGACGATTCGTTGAGGAGGCCATGCCGTGGCAGCAACGGATGGAGATCGTCGCGAACTTCGGTCGAGTGATGACCGCCGCGCAGGAGCTGTGGACCCTGCACGGGCGCAGGAAGACAGCCCCGAGCGCGTGCCGGCCCAGAGTCACTGACGGTCGTCCGGGCCGCCGACGAGGCGGCAACCCGTGAGGAGGAGCGCCATGAACCCCGCCTCGCCGTGCACCGGCGCGGCGACACGGTGCTGCTGGCGTCCGAGTCCCTGCCCGGTACCGGACGGACTCGAACCCCCATGAACTGGCCGACTACGCGGCGGAACTCGGCACGACCGCGGAAAGCTCGCCGAACGGGAGCCCCCCAGGACGTGCCGAGGTGGTGCGCGAACTGCGCGCGGTGCCTGTTTCGGTTCAAGCGGCTCGTCGAGGAGAAGGGCCAGGACCGGCGGACGGGCCTGCGCGCCGACGCGGCCTCCGCGCCGGGCCAGACGAAGCCGGGCCTCGCCACGTTCGTCCGCGTCGTGTGGCAACGCGTCGCCGACGACCTCGCCGCCCGCTTCGCCGAACCATGCACGGCGCTCTTCTTCCACGACGCGGGTCTGGTCGCCCGGTACTGGGACGAGGGCGGCCGTACGTTCCTGGTCACCTTCCAAGCAGCCTCCCGCAGGCCGTCGGAGGAGCCACACGGCCTGTGGCTGTTGTGCCCGATGGAGTCCCGCATCCAGGACCCGCACCTGGACGGCCGGCCGGTCGATGCGCTGCGCAATGACGGGGAACTGGCCTACCTGGCCAGGGCGAACAGTCCGCGTAAATGGCCGGAAGGGACCGGCCTGTCAGAGGGACCGGCAAGAATACGGCCATGGTGGCGATCATCAAGTGCCGTGAAAATGAGGACGAGTACCTGGAGTTTCTCGAGAAGCTGCATCAATCCCGTCGACACGACTGGGAGTGGTCGTTCACGCGCGGGCGTGATCTGTGGTCCCAGGGCCGTCACCTGCTCCTGATCGCGTCCATGGACACTGACGGGCGCTTCGAGGTCACCCGCGTGGGGAAGTCCGTCCGCCGACGTGGGGCCAAGGACCAGGACCAGCAACTGCGCGTCACTCACGTGCGCCGACTGCGCAGGCCTCTTCGGCTCGCCGAACTGCTCGACGGACTGACCGCGGCCCAGCGGCGCCATCTGGTCGAGGAGGGCCACCAGAGCAAGGGGACGGGCGAGGCGATACGTGCCCGGCTCCTGCGCCTGCGGCCAGAGCTGACGGAAGCGGTCCAGCTGATCGAGGGAGCCATCGACTCCTGGGACTTCGGCGACTCACGTGCGGCACAGGAAGTGGCACTGCAGCGCGACGCGACGCTGGCCGTCACACGCATGGCAGGGATGCAGGACCCACAGCTGGCGGAGTGGGACCCGCCCGCCGAGGAGCTGTACGACGACACGGTGCCCCCGCTCTTCCTCGACATGGTGGGAGCAGCCCGCCATCCTGACGAACTGCTCGACCCACCAGAGCAGCGTCCGCAGGACCCTCCGGCTCGATCCGACAAGCTCAGTAATCAGCGGGCTCTTGAGGACCATCTCATCATGCAGGACACTCGCGCGATGCACGGGTGGCTCAGCGAGGAGACCAACCACGTGGCCTGGCGCAGGTTCCGTGAGCACGGCCGCACCCTGCTGGTCGCGAACGCCAACCGCACCCAGGCGGAGCGAGCCCTCGGCTGCGACATCATCTTCTACAACGTCACGCGCCACAGCCTTGTCCTCGTGCAGTACAAGAAGCTCGACGCCGAAAGAGGCGGCTTCTACTACCCAACAAGCGACAGGAGCCTCGCCAAGGAGCTCAGGCGGATGAAGAGCCTGGACAGGTACGCGGAGAGGCACGCCGGTCTGGCCGACGAGCAGCGGCTGGACCCCAGCCCGAGCTGGATCAAGCTCTGCCACCCGCGTTCCGTGCTGCCGCACACGACGGAGATGATCCACGGCATGTACTTCTCCCGCCGGCAGTTCGAATCGCTGCGCGACGACGCCCGTTTGAAGGACGGGCGGGGCGGCGCCGTCCGGTTCGGCTACAAGAACGTCCCGGCCTACCTGGACAACACACTGTTCACCCGCCTGGTGGAGACGGGCCAGATCGGCACCAGCGGCACGAGTACCGACCTCGTCCGCCAGCAGGTCATCCGCAGCTTCCGAGGGCAGCGCAACCTCGTGCTCGCCACACTGAGCGGGGAGGAGGCGCCGCAGGCGGCACGGAACGCGCAGCGCAGAGCAGCTCGATGAACAACGTCCCTGTGTGACGACTGTCGGCAGCCGAGCTGCCGTAACCGGTTGCCGGGGCGGAACATCGGGCCCCGCCCCGCGCCCGCGGTTCGGTGTCAGCTGAGGGGCATGCGGGGCACGCCGCGCTTGCGGCTGATGTCGAACACCAGCCGGTAGATGTCCGGCAGGTCGATCGCTTCTCCGCTGCGCCTGGTCATCACACCCAGCTCGGTGAGTTCCTCCAGCAGCGCCACAGGATTCTCCAGATCCCGGGGCCCGCTGCCGGAGCGCTCGTCCTTGAGCTGTTCCCGTACCTTGCCGTCGGCCCGACGGCGCCTGCGCTGCCTGGGAGTGCGCGTGCGGGTCTCGGGGGGAGTGGGACCCGACTATTCGCTGTCCACATCATCGGCCCCTTCGAGGAGGCGGGCCGCGAGGTCGTCGGCCCACTTCAAGGCCCAGGCGCGAAGGGCGGTGATGGCGGCGTCATCGAGGCCGTAGGCGGAGAAAGCTTCGTCGTCGGTCCACTCGGCGCCCGTGAGGTTCGATTGCAGGTCCTCGCGCTCGAAGCGGCCTCGGGCGTGGCGGCGGCCGAACTCCTCGAGCTCGGTATTGGTCCAGCGGCGGGAGGCCGCGAACACGTCGATCAGGTCGCGGGGCGCTCCGCGGTCGGCGAGGGCGCGGACCTTGGTCCCGATCACGTCCTCCTCCGCGAGGACGGGCCCGTACGCGCTCTGGGCGACAGGCCGCCAGAAGATTTCCTTGAGGATGTCGACTTCGCATTCCTGCCCAGTGGCCGGATCGGCCACGGTGAAGCGGGCGGACAGCGGGGCGGTCTCCAGCGCGTGCACCTTCCACCCGCGGGCTTCCAGGCCGGCGCGGAGCGTGGCGGCGATGTCGGCCATGGGTGCCGGGTTCTCGGTGGCGACGTCGAGGTCCTGGCTGGGGCGGTTGACGAGGTGGTGCGCCCGCACGGCATACCCGCCGGTGAGGACCAGGGGATACGGGGAGCCGAGGGTGATCACATCCGCCAGGAGCCGCGTGTGCAGCTCCGGCATGTCCGTCACGCGGCGGCCCAGGTGCGGGAGGCGAGCTGGGGGAAGGCATCTTCCCACACGGTGCGCACGGTGCGCCCGACGAGTGTGCGCAGCACCGGCCACAGCTGGAGGAGCAGGCCCTGGTTGAGGTAGCGGGGCAGATCGTCGTGCAGGCCCTCGTGCAGGACGGTGCGGTACAGGCCCATGCGCTGGCGCGGCTTGCTCAGGTCGTACGACGTCATCCCGGACCAGGCCATGTGCAGCGGTAGCACCACGACTCCCTGGGTGGGGCCGTGCAACTCGTCCAGCGACTCCGGCAGACGGCGCTGGAACTTCTCCCGGTACAACGCGAGATCCTCAGCGGCCGCGTCCGAGAGGCCGCTCGGCGCGGGTGCGGGGCGCTGTGGGGTGGAGGGCATGCCTCCATTATGACCGGAGGGGAGCGGTAAGGGGCATGATGCGCGAGCTTGTCTCCGCAGTGAGCGGGACGGGCTCGTGGAAGGTGTCTGGGCGTGACAAAAAGGTAGTGAGCCGAGAACCCGGCCCGGCCTGTCCTCGTCCGTGAGTCGCTCAGGCCGAACCCCGTCCGGTGCTCCCATTACGTGTAGTGACGGCAATCCATCCCTCAGCTCCTGGGACCGGCAGTCTCCTGGCTCGGCCTGAAGGTTCCTGAGAAGTCCCACAGATGAAACCGAATCCCCTCCTGGCTTGCATACCTGCAGGTCAGGAGGGGATTCACGCTACCTCTTCTCAGTGCTCTCAGATGTCCCGGAAGATCTCGATCTGCGCCCCCACCGAGTTGAGCCGCTCCGCCAGCTCCTCGTAACCCCGGTTGATGACATAGACGTTGCGCAGTACGGAGGTGCCCTCGGCCGCCATCATCGCCAGCAGCACCACCACCGCGGGCCGCAGGGCGGGCGGGCACATCATTTCGGCGGCGCGCCAGCGGGTGGGGCCTTCTACCAGGACCCGGTGGGGGTCGAGGAGTTGGAGGCGGCCGCCGAGGCGGTTGAGGTCGGTGAGGTAGATCGCGCGGTTGTCGTAGACCCAGTCGTGGATCAGGGTCTGGCCGTGCGCGGAGGCCGCGATGGCGGCGAAGAACGGCACGTTGTCGATGTTCAGGCCGGGGAACGGCATCGGGTGGATCTTGTCGATCGGCGCCTCCAGCTTGGAGGGCCGGACCGTCAGGTCCACCAGCCGGGTGCGGGCGTTGTCGGCCGCGTACTCCGCGGTGCGGTCGCAGTCGACGCCCATCTCCTCCAGGACCGCCAGCTCGATCTCCAGGAACTCGATCGGCACCCGGCGGATGGTGAGTTCGGACTCGGTCACCACCGCGGCGGCCAGCAGGCTCATCGCCTCGACCGGGTCCTCGGAGGGGGAGTAGTCCACGTCCACGTCGATCTGCGGGACCCCGTGGACGGTCAGCGTCGTCGTGCCGATGCCGTCGACCCGTACGCCCAGCGCCTCCAGGAAGAAGCACAGGTCCTGGACCATGTAGTTGGAGGAGGCGTTGCGGATGACCGTCGTGCCCTCGTGGCGGGCGGCGGCCAGCAGGGCGTTCTCGGTCACGGTGTCGCCGCGCTCGGTCAGCACGATGGGCCGGCCGGGGGAGACGGAACGGTCCACCTGCGCGTGGTACAGGCCCTCCGTCGCCGCGATCTCCAGGCCGAACCGGCGCAGCGCGATCATGTGCGGCTCGATCGTGCGGGTGCCCAGGTCGCAGCCGCCCGCGTACGGCAGGGTGAACTGCTCCATCCGGTGCAGCAGCGGGCCCAGGAACATGATGATCGAGCGGGTGCGGCGCGCGGCGTCGGCGTCGATCGCCTCCATCTCCAGCTGCGCGGGCGGCACGATCTCCAGGTCCACGCCCTCGTTGATCCAGCGGGTGCGCACCCCGATGGAGTTCAGCACCTCCAGGAGCCGGAAGACCTCCTCGATCCTGGCGACCCGGCGCAGGACGGTGCGGCCCTTGTTGAGCAGCGAGGCGCACAGCAGCGCGACGCAGGCGTTCTTGCTGGTCTTCACGTCGATGGCGCCGGAGAGCCGGCGGCCACCGACGACCCGCAGGTGCATGGGCCCGGAGTAACCCAGCGACACGATCTCGCTGTCGAGGGCTTCGCCGATGCGGGCGATCATCTCAAGGCTGATGTTCTGGTTGCCGCGCTCGATGCGGTTGACGGCGCTCTGGCTCGTGCCGAGCGCCTCGGCCAGCTGCGTCTGTGTCCAGCCCCGGTGCTGCCGGGCGTCACGGATGAGCTTGCCGATGCGTGCGAGGTAGTCGTCTGACATGACGGCAGGTTATCTCAGATATGAGATGAGGCTGGAGTGGGGTTGTGCCGTTCGAGTGACGGGAGTGCAACGGTCGCCGAACGGTCGTCCGTGGAGCCATCGTCCCCCGTCCGGGCCGGAGCGGCGCGGGGCGCGCGTCCGTACGAGGGTGGCGGCCTGGACCCCGGTGTCGCACGGGTCCAGCCGCGTGGCTCGCCCCCCCAGGTGTCACACGGATTGTGCAGCCGCGTGGCTCGCCCCCCGGTGTCACACAGGTTCAGCCGTGCCGGGCCGCCAGCCACTCCAAAGCCTCGGCCCCCGCGCCGAGCACCGATATGTGCCCGTCCGCCGGGCGCGGCCGCAGTTCGGCCGTCGGGCAGCGCCCCGCGAGCCAGCGGCTGTGGGCGGCGGGGGCGATCCGGTCCTGGTCGCCGTGGAGCAGGAGCAGGGGCGCGGTGATCGTCGCTGGGTCGAAGCCCCACGGCGCGACGTAGGCGAGGTCGTCGGCGATCAGGGCGTCCGGGCCGCCCTCCAGGGCGGGCCCCACGACCTGGTCGAACCAGGACCACGCACCGGCCAGCGCCTCGTGGTCGGCGGCGGTGAACATCTCCGGGTCGTACCCGGCGCCCGCCTCGTACGCCTCCTTCGCCGCGCGCCCCTCGGCCGCCGCCCGCAGTGAGGCCGCCGAGGAGTGCGCCATGCCCGCGTACCAGTCGAGCCCCTCGGCGCCGTACGGGGCGAGTCCCGCGACCGTCGCCACGGCGAGCACCCGGTCGGCCAGCAGGGCCCCGCAGGCCAGCGCGTGCGGGCCGCCGCCGGAGTGGCCCAGGACGGCGAACCGGTCGATGGACAGCGCGTCGGCGGCGGCCCGCGCGTCGGCGGCGGCCGACGCGACGTCCCGGCCGGGGAGCGGGGACGAGCCGCCGTAGCCGGGACGGTCGTACGACACCCAGCGGATGCCCAGCTCTGCGGCGGCGGGGAAGAGCGGCGCGGGCGGTGAGCCGGTGTTCGGCGTGCCGTGGTGCCACAGGACGACGAGGCCGCCGTCGGCGGGGGAGCCGTCGCCGGTGTCGTACACATGGAGCGTGCGGCCGTCGTCCAGCCGTAGATCGCTCTCCCTGACCCTCACTCCGCCACCCCTCCTCCACGCCGGAACGTTCCCGCCGCACGACCCTACCGACCGGCGCCGGCAGGGGGAGCGCGGCCGCCGTCGCCGATCGTTCCGCCGGGAGAGGCAACCCGCGGGTTCGCCTCTTCGTCTCGATCTCCGAGAGCGCGTTCGATCCGGAACAGACCGCCGGAACGGCCGTGCGCGTGACGAGAGTTGAGGAGGAGCTTTGATACGTGGCCGGAAAGCATGGGCCACCGCGATAGCGGTGCTGACGGTGGCAGGGGTGGCGCCTACGGGGGCGTACGCCGCCCCCGCGCCGCCGGACATACCCAGCGCCACCGCGACGCCCGACGTACGCACCGCCACCGATCCGCAGGACCCACGCGCCACGCGCGCGACACCCGACGCCGGGGAGGCGCTGCCGCCCGGCTGGCGCATCGCCGACGACGACGGGCGCAACCACCTGGAGTGGCGCGCGCCCAAGCGGGTCCCCATGGGCGACGCCCGCGTGGAGTTCCGCGCGAACGGCGAACTCGTGGGCGTCCCCGAACCGCAGAGCGACGGCCGGACCTTCCGGCTTCCCCTCGACGAGGCCCGCACCGCCGACCTGGAGAACCTCCAGGTCGAGGCCGCCGGGCGCCGGCTCGACGAGGCCCCGGGCGCGAGCCGCAAGGCACAGCCGCCCGCTCCGAAGCTCCCGCCCCAGCTGCCCGCGGGGACCGTCGACCCGGGCCGGGCGGGCCCGTACGCCACCACCACCGGCGAGTACAGCCTCCCCTCCGTCAAGCTCCCGGGCTTCTTGGCGCCGGTCGAGATGCGGGGGGTCGTCGTCGCCCCGAAGAAGGCACCCGGCAAGCGTCCCGTCGCCCTCTTCCTGCACGGCCGCCACGCCACCTGCTACGTCCCCGGCCAGGACGAGGAGATCTCCATCGACTGGCCCTGCGCCAAGGGCAGCAAGCCGATCCCCAGCCACCGGGGCTATCTGCGCGACCAGAAGCTGCTGGCCTCCCAGGGGTACGTGACCGTCTCGATCTCGGCCAACGGCATCAACGGCCAGGACTGGGACGCCGAGGACGCCGGCGCGCAGGCCCGCTCCTCGCTGATCCGCAATCACCTCGGCCGCTGGGCCGACTGGTCGGCCAAGCCCGCCTCCGCGCCCGCCGCCGTACGCAAGGGCTCCGAGGCCGACCTGTCCCGGGTGCTCCTCGTCGGGCACTCGCGCGGCGGCGAGGGCGTCAACCGCGCGGTGATGGACAGCCTGTACAAGCCACCGGCCGCCCAGGACGGCTACCGGTCCAAGGCCCGCTGGAACATCCGCGGCACGGTCCACATCGGACCCACCCTCTTCGGCCAGAACCCGGTGCCGGACGTCCCCTCGCTCACGATCCTGCCCGGCTGCGACGGTGACGTCTTCGACCTCCAGGGCCAGGTGTTCACGGACGGCACCCGGGGCGTCAGCCAGGGCAAGGCCCTGCACAGCTCGGTCTACATGATCGGCGCCAACCACAACTACTTCAACACCGAGTGGACGCCGGGCCAGGCCCAGGCCCCGGCCGACGACGACTTCTGGCACGAGCCCGAGTCGCCCGACCCGCTCTGCTCGCCCGGTACCGCGGGCAGGCTCACCGCCGACCAGCAGCACCGGGCGGGCGCCACCTACATCGCCGCCGCCGCGCGGCTGTTCGTCGGCGGTGACGACCGCGTACGCCAGCTCGTCGACGGCACCGGCCGCCGCGCCCCCTCCGCCGGCCCCGCCCGGGTGCTGACCCACGCGGTCGGCGGCAACCGGAGCGCCGGCTTCCTCCCCGACGACCCGCAGGGCCCGCTGAAGGTCAGCGGCGCCGCCAGGGTGTGCGACGCCGTCGCCCCCGGCCGCTCGGCCTGCCTGGGTGAGAAGGACGACGGCTTGTCGCCGCACTTCGCGCAGTGGCGCCCCGAGCACGAGGCCGGCCGCCGCGCGGTCGCCCTGGAGTGGAGGAAGCCGGGCACGGCCGCCCGCGTCACCCCGAAGAAGCCGGTCTCGGTCAAGGGCGCCACGAGCCTCGCGCTGCGCGTCGCCGTACCGCCCAACACCACCGGCACCCGCTTCGCCGTCGGCGTCGTGGACGCCGACGGCAGGCGGGCCGAGCTGGGCGGCGTCCGTGTCGACGGGCTGCCCGGCACCGACCGCACCACCTCGTACTGGGCGCAGGAGGTCCGCGTCCCGCTGACCGCCGCGACCCGCGCCGGGCTGGACCTGGGGAAGATCGCGACTCTGGAGCTGACCCCGACGTCCCGCTCGGGCAAGGCGTGGCTGATGGACGCCTGGTCGTGGAAGCCGGGCACGCCCGCGGTGAAGGCCGCGCCGCTCGCCCGCGTCGACATCGGCCGCCTCACGGTCAAGGAGGGCGACGCGGGCGTTCGTACGTACCAGGTGCCCGTCCGTACCACCGGCAAGAACGCCGGGGCGGTACGGCTGTACGTCATCGACCCGGACACCGGTGAGTCGACCGGCCGGCTGGTCCGGGTCGGCCCCGGCACCGCCGGGATCGACGTCAGGGTGAAGGTCGTGGGCAACACGCGCTACAGCTGGGACAAGCCCCACGACATCGTGGTCAAGGCCGTCCGGGGGACGGTCGTCGGTGCCGACGCCGGTGGCGTCACCGCCGAGAACGACGACCCGATGCCGAAGGTGGGCGTCGAGCCGGTGGCCGCCGACGTCACCGAGGGCGCGCCGCTGACATGGCGCATCTCCCTCTCGGAGGAGGCGGACGTCGACATCTGGACCCTGGCCGAGCTGCTGCCCGTCACCGACGGCCGCCCGGAGCTGTCCACGGCCGACGTGGACCAGGAGTGGCTGTACCGGCTCGTGGAGGAGATCCCCGACCCGGAGATCCCGCTCTCGCAGGTCGAGTACGGGGTGCTGTGGACGACGGTCCCGGCGGGCGAGCGCTCCGCCGAGCTGACCGTCCCGACCGTCCGTGACCAGGTGGAGGAGCCGGCCGAGTACATCCGGCTCCAGCCCAGGGACGACGAGGGCGAGCCGCTGGGCCCGCCCGTCGAGGGCACGGTCCGCGACGCGCCGTAGCCCATCCGGTCCCCGGCCCGGCCCCTGCGCGACCGTGCGGAGGGGCCGGGCCCTTGTCGGCCCCCGGGCGCCCGTGTCCGCCGCGCGGGGCCTGCCCCGCGGCGTTCGGCGCGTACGTGATTCCGCACCCGCACGGCGGGTTTGTTCCGGTACGCCGGATCTTGAGGCGCACCTGGGCATGACCGAGCGGCGGCTATGTACTAGAGTTATCTCGACATCGAGATATCTGCCGAGGTGCACCGCAGCCGCTGCCCGGTAAGGGTTACCTAACTAAGCCTTACCTTAGCGGATGGTCGGGGCCGCAGGCGGCACAACGCGGCGCCCGCTGCCAATGAGGCGCGGCGCGGTAGAACGCGCACATTGAAGAAGGAGACTGTCGTGTCGGCGAACAGCTTCGACGCCCGCAGCACGCTGCGCGTGGGCGACGAGTCGTACGAGATCTTCAAGCTGGACAAGGTAGAGGGCTCCGCGCGCCTCCCGTACAGCCTGAAGGTCCTGCTGGAGAACCTGCTCCGCACCGAGGACGGCGCGAACATCACCGCCGACCACATCCGGGCCATCGGCGGCTGGGACTCCCAGGCCCAGCCCAGCCAGGAGATCCAGTTCACTCCGGCCCGCGTGATCATGCAGGACTTCACCGGCGTGCCGTGTGTCGTGGACCTCGCCACCATGCGTGAGGCCGTGAAGGAGCTGGGCGGCGACCCGGCGAAGATCAACCCGCTGGCCCCGGCCGAGCTGGTCATCGACCACTCCGTCATCGCCGACAAGTTCGGCACCAACGAGGCGTTCGCCCAGAACGTCGAGCTGGAGTACGGCCGCAACAAGGAGCGCTACCAGTTCCTGCGCTGGGGCCAGACCGCCTTCGACGAGTTCAAGGTCGTCCCCCCGGGCACCGGCATCGTCCACCAGGTGAACATCGAGCACCTGGCCCGCACCGTCATGGTCCGCAACGGCCAGGCGTACCCCGACACCCTCGTCGGCACCGACTCGCACACCACCATGGTCAACGGCCTCGGCGTGCTGGGCTGGGGCGTCGGCGGCATCGAGGCCGAGGCCGCGATGCTCGGCCAGCCGGTCTCCATGCTCATCCCGCGCGTCGTCGGCTTCAAGCTGACCGGCGAGCTCCCGGCCGGCACCACCGCCACCGACCTCGTGCTGACCATCACCGAGATGCTCCGCAAGCACGGCGTCGTCGGCAAGTTCGTCGAGTTCTACGGTGAGGGCGTCGCCGCCACCTCCCTGGCCAACCGCGCCACCATCGGCAACATGTCGCCGGAGTTCGGCTCCACCGCCGCGATCTTCCCGATCGACGACGAGACGCTGAAGTACCTGCGCCTGACCGGCCGTGACGAGCAGCAGGTCGCCCTCGTCGAGGCGTACGCCAAGGAGCAGGGCCTGTGGCTCGACCCGGCCGCCGAGCCGGACTTCTCCGAGAAGCTGGAGCTCGACCTCTCCACGGTCGTCCCCTCCATCGCCGGCCCCAAGCGCCCGCAGGACCGCATCGTCCTGGCCAACGCCGCCCAGCAGTTCACCCAGGACGTGCGCAACTACGTCTCGGACGACATGGAGACGAGCAAGGAGTCCTTCCCGGCCTCCGACGCGCCGCCCAACACGCCGAACGGCACCCCGTCCAAGCCGGTCACCGTCACGGCCCCCGACGGCTCGACGTACGAGATCGACCACGGCGCCGTCACCGTCGCCGCGATCACCTCCTGCACCAACACCTCGAACCCGTACGTCATGGTCGCCGCCGCGCTCGTGGCGAAGAAGGCGGTCGAGAAGGGCCTGACCCGCAAGCCGTGGGTCAAGACCACCCTCGCCCCGGGCTCCAAGGTCGTCACCGACTACTTCGACAAGGCGGGCCTGACCCCGTACCTCGACAAGGTCGGCTTCAACCTCGTCGGCTACGGCTGCACCACCTGCATCGGCAACTCCGGCCCGCTGCCGGAGGAGGTCTCCAAGGCGGTCAACGACAACGACCTCGCCGTCACCTCGGTGCTCTCCGGCAACCGCAACTTCGAGGGCCGGATCAACCCCGACGTCAAGATGAACTACCTGGCGTCCCCGCCGCTGGTCGTCGCGTACGCCATCGCCGGTTCGATGAAGGTCGACATCACCAAGGACGCCCTCGGCGTCGACCAGGACGGCAACGCGGTCCACCTCGCGGACATCTGGCCCACCGAGGCCGAGGTCAACGACGTCGTGGCGAACGCCATCGGCGAGGACATGTTCAACAAGTCCTACCAGGACGTCTTCGCGGGCGACGCCCAGTGGCAGGCGCTGTCCATCCCGACCGGCGACACCTTCGAGTGGGACTCCGAGTCCACCTACGTGCGCAAGCCCCCGTACTTCGAGGGCATGACGATGGAGACGACCCCGGTCGAGGACATCACCGGCGCCCGGGTCCTGGCCAAGCTCGGCGACTCGGTCACCACCGACCACATCTCCCCGGCCGGCGCCATCAAGGCCGACACCCCGGCCGGCAAGTACCTCACGGAGCACGGCATCGAGCGCCGTGACTTCAACTCCTACGGCTCGCGCCGAGGCAACCACGAGGTCATGATCCGCGGCACGTTCGCCAACATCCGCCTGCGCAACCAGATCGCGCCGGGCACCGAGGGCGGCTACACCCGCGACTTCACCAAGGGCGACGGCCCGGTGTCGTTCATCTACGACGCCTCGCAGAACTACCAGGCCGCGGGCACCCCGCTGGTGATCCTCGCGGGCAAGGAGTACGGCTCCGGCTCGTCCCGCGACTGGGCCGCCAAGGGCACCGCGCTCCTGGGCGTCAGGGCCGTCATCGCCGAGTCCTACGAGCGCATCCACCGCTCGAACCTCATCGGCATGGGCGTCCTCCCGCTCCAGTTCCCCGAGGGCCAGGACGCCGAGTCCCTCGGCCTCACCGGCGAGGAGACCTTCTCCTTCACCGGCGTCACCGAGCTGAACAACGGCACCACCCCGCGCACGGTCAAGGTCACCACCGACACCGGTGTGGAGTTCGACGGCGTCGTGCGCATCGACACCCCCGGCGAGGCGGACTACTACCGCAACGGCGGCATCCTGCAGTACGTGCTCCGCAGCCTGATCCGCAAGTAGGCCTGCGCACGCAGTGGTCGAGGGCCGCATCCCCGTCGTGGACGGGGGTGCGGCCCTCGCGCGTCGCCGGGTGCCGGCCGTTCAGTACTGCTGCGGCTGCTTCTTGCTGGTCACGTTGGCCACGGCGAAGGCGCCCCCCGCGGCCACGGCCAGGCCCACGAGGGCGACGCCGCCGTTGAGGCGCTTCCACCAGAACTTGTGCGGGGCCAGCGGCTCGTGCTCCAGCATCATCTCGAGCAGGTCGGTGCCGCCGGCCTCGAGCAGGGTGAACACATAGCCGTTGGTGACGCCGAAGTACGCGGCGAGCGCGGCCAGGATGGCGGCCCAGACGTGCGGCCCGGCCTTACGGCCGCCGGTGCGGCCCACCACCGCTCCCACACCCACCGCGAGCGCGGCCGCGAGGACCAGGTAGCCGGCCTGGAGGCCCACGCGTGACAGGTCCTCGTGGGTGATGAGCAGGACGCCCGTGTAGGCCACCGAGAGGCCCACCGCGACGAGCAGCCCGAGGAAGAAGGCCCTGCCCGGCCGCGCGCCGCCGGGGGGCGGGAAGCCCGGCGGGTAGGGGGAGGGGTAGCCGTGCTGCATGGGCTGCTGGGGAGGGTAGGGGGCCGGGTAGCCGTACCCCGGCTGCTGCTGCGGCGGTACGGGCTGCTGCGCGGGCTGACCGTACGGGTTGTGCTGCGGTGGGTGTGGCTGCCAGGGCTGGCTCATGGTGTCCCCCGTGGGTGAATACGTTCGCCACGCGTAGGTGCGCGGGCGGCCCAACGTACCAACACCGGGGACCCGGCCACCGTGGAGCCCGGGATGTGAGTGGCTGCGATTCCGGTGGCCGGATCCGGTAGCCTGCCCCGGGCCCTTCACCCTTCAGGGAACGGGCCGCACGACTGAGCCAGCTACGCATTCTGTTTTCGGGGGATCACCACATGCGTGTTCGTCGCGCCTTCGGCGCAGCCACTCTCGCGCTCGCCGCCATCACCACGCTCTCCAGCTGCACCGACAATCCGAGCGACAAGGCCTTCGGCGGCCTCGGCGACGTGCCCGCGCCGCCGAACGTGCCCGACCCGTCGCTCTCGTTGCGGCCGGGCGGAGTGCCCGGCCTTCCCGGCGCCTCGTCGGGGGGCTCGAGCGGTTCCGGCGGGTACACCTCCGGCGGCACCGGCGGCGACAGCTCCGGCGGCACCTCCGGAGGGTTCACCTCCGGTGGCGGCGGCAGTCGTCCGACGCCGCGGCCGACGTACAACGCCAACGCGATCAGCGAGGTGATCGGCGAGAACTGCAGTTACCAGCGCACCGCCGGACGGATCACCTACGACGTCGACATCCAGAACCCGTCCACCGAGCTGGCCTTCCGGTACAGCTTCACGGTGCAGTTCAAGGTCGGCAGGTACCCCAACTCCACGGTCGCGAGCAAGAGCGTCAGCTCCCAGTACAAGACGGTGACGGTCGCTCCGGGCGGCGACCGGTCCATATCCGTGCACGCCTCGTACAGCACCGACGACCGGCTCGTCTACTCGTGCCAGGTGACCTCGGCCCGGAAGTCCCCGGCTTCGTAGGAAGTCGTAGGAGCCATAGGAGCCATAAGAGGGTCGTGGAAAAGCAGGGGGGGCGGGAGTGGACCAGCCACTCCCGCCCCCGCGTCGCCCCGCACCTGCCGGGGAGACCGATCAGCTCAGGAGCTCGACCTCCGCGAGCGTCGCCGGACCGTCCAGGACGAGCCGGTAGCGCTGGTACCCGCCCGGATCGGCCACGGTGAACGCCCGGGTCTGCCGGTCCCAGGCGAAGGACTGGCCGGACCGCCTGTCCAGCTCCTTCCACTTCCTGCCGTCGGCGGAGCCCTGGAGCACCCAGCCGCGCGGCGCCTTCGCCTTCTCGGACGACGACGTCAGCGTGTACTGCACGGCCTTCGTCCTCCCCGTGACCGGCAGCTCCACCGACGTGACCTCCGCCGAGGTGGCCGAGGTGTCGTCGAAGAGCGGGCCGTCGCCCTTGAGCACATCGCCCCGGGGCGCCGGGGCCTTGTCGTCCTGCTGGATGGAGACCGGGGCCGCGTCCTTGCCCGTGCCCCAGGCGGACGGCTTCGGGCCCATGTCGAACTCCAGCGTGCCGCCCTTGGCCAGCACGTCGTGGGGGAGCGCGGTGGAGGTCCACTTCTTGCCGTTGACCTTCACGCCCTGCACGTAGATGTTCTTCGCGCTGTTCTTCGGGGCCTTGACGGTCAGCTTGCGGCCGTTGTCCATGCGGACGGTGGCCTTCTTGAAGAGCGGCGAGCCGATCGCGTACTCCCCGCTGCCCATCACCAGCGGGTAGAAGCCGAGCGCGGAGAAGAGGTACCAGGCCGACTGCTCGCCGTTGTCCTCGTCGCCGTGGATGCCCTGCCCGATCTCGCTGCCGACGTACAGGCGGCCCAGGACCTCGCGGACCTTCTCCTGCGTCTTGTAGGGCTGCGAGGCCGCGTTGTACATGTACGTGGCGTGGTGGGCGACCTGGTTGCTGTGCCCGTACTGGCCCATCCGTACGTCACGCGCCTCGGTCATCTCGTGGATGACCCCGCCGTAGCTGCCGACGAACTCCGGGCCCGCCGTCTCCGGCGTCGAGAAGTACGTGTCCAGCTTCTTGCCGAGCCCCGCGCGGCCGCCGTACAGGTTGGCCAGGCCCCGGCTGTCCTGCGGGGCGGTGAAGGCGTAGCCCCAGCCGTTGGTCTCGGTGTAGTCGTAGCCCCAGACGCGGGGGTCGTAACTGCCGGAGGGCAGGCGCCAGTCGCCGTTCGGCTTCCGGCCCTGGAAGAAGCCCGCCTTCTCGTCGAAGAGCTTGACGTACTTCTGCGCCCGGTTCAGGAAGTAGGCCGACTCCTCCTTGTACCGCGCCTTCTTCGTCTTCTTGTACAGCTCCTCGCCCATCCGCGCGATGCCGTAGTCGTTCAGGTAGCCCTCCAGCGACCAGGACAGGCCCTCGTGCGTGGCGGTGTTCGTGTAACCGGTGAAGACGGAGGTCTCCATGCCCTTGCGGCCGACGCCCGGGGACGGCGGGGCCACGGTGGCGTTCTTGACCGCCGCGTCGTACGCCGCCTCCGCGTCGAACTTCACGCCCTTGACGTACGCGTCGGCGAAGGCCACGTCCGAACTGGTGCCGGTCATCAGGTCCGCGTAGCCGGGGGAGGACCAGCGGGAGGTCCAGCCGCCGTCCTTGTAGTGCTGGACGAAGCCGTCCACCAGTTCACCGGCCTTCTTCGGGGAGAAGAAGGAGTAGGCGGGCCACGTCGTGCGGTAGGTGTCCCAGAAGCCGTTGTTGACGTACACCTTGCCGTCGACGATTTTCGCCCCGGTCCGCGTCGGGGTGTCCTCGCCCGCCGGCTCGGAGAAGGGGCTGGCGTACCTGTCCCTGCCGTCGACCTTCTCGTGGCCGGAGTTCGGGTAGAGGTAGAGGCGGTAGAGGCTGGAGTAGAGGGTGGTCAGCTGGTCCGCGTTCGCGCCCTCGACCTCGATCGTGGCCAGGATGTCGTCCCAGGCCCGCTGCGCCGTGCGCCGCACCTTCTCGAAGGAGGTGGACTCGGGGATCTCCATGGCGAGGTTCTTCCTCGCCTGGTCGACGCCGATCAGCGAGGTGGCCAGCCGCAGGTTGACCGTGCGGTCCTTGCCCGCGTCGAAGCGGAAGAAGCCCGTCACATCGTCGCCGCCTCCGCCCTGGAGCCTGCCGCTGTCGGTGACCGGCGCGTCGAAGACGCCGTACACGAACATGCGGGTCGCCCCGGTGGACAGGCCGCTCCTGACGTCCGTGTAGCCGGAGAAGGAGCGGGTCTTCGGGTCCAGGGTGAGGCCGCCGGCGTTCGACACGTTGTCGAAGATCAGGCTCGCGTCCTCGCCGGGGTAGGTGAACCGCATCCGGGCCGCGTGGTCGGCCGGCGCCATCTCGGCCTTGAGGCCGTTCTCGAAGGTGACGCCGTAGTAGTGCGGCTTCGCGATCTCGTTCTCGTGCCGGAAGGGCAGGGCGCGGGCCGTGCGGGTGGCGTCCGGGGTGCCGGCCGTGGCCGAGGGCATCACCTGGAAGGTCTGCCGGTCGCCCATCCAGGGGCTCGGCTCATGGCTGGCGCCGAAGGCCTGGAGCGTGGGGAGGTTGTCCTCGTTGTTGCCCCGGTGGTAGTCGTACAGCCAGCTCAGCGAACCGGCGTTGGTGACCGGCGTCCAGAAGTTGAAGCCGTGCGGGACGGCGGTGGCCGGAATGTTGTTGCCGCGCGAGAAGCCCCCGCTGGAGTTGGTGCCGCGCGTGGTCAGCGCGTAGTCCGACAGATGGGCCTTGCGCTTCTCGGCCGCCTTCGGGGCGATAGCGATGTCGTCGATCCAGCCCTGGAACTTCGCCGGGCCCTTGGGGGAGTCGTACGCCACCAGGATCCGGTCGACGGTCTTGCCCGCCGCCACCGTGCCGATGCGGGAGGCGACCTTGTTCCACTGGTTGACGTAGAGGCGCTTGGCGTCCGCCTGGCCCTGCGGGGTCAGCAGCCCGCCGTGGCTGTCGGTGGCCTTCAGCTCGCTCAGGTACGTGCCGTCGGTGAAGGCGAGGTCCACCGCGATGTGGGTCGCGGGGTAGTCGAGGTCCGTCTCGCCCATCTGCGGATAGACGAGGTAGGAGAGCTCGGTGTCCTTGGTGACGGCCGTGTTCACGTCGAAAATCTTGTTGTACGCGTACGCACGGCCCTCCGGCTGGTGCGTACCCGCGTAACGCAGTGCCTTCTTTCCGGTGAATCCCGCGCCCGCCTTGGCGGTGGGCGAGCCGGAGGGGCCGCGGTCGGGTTGGCTGCGCATCTCGTCGGGGACGGGCGCGGAGGTGTCACCGTTCGAGAACTGAACGTCGGCGAGCTGGAGCGCGTCGCTCGCGCCGCCGTTCGCCGTGATCTCCAGCCGGAAGTGCCGGTAGGCGGTGTCGGAGGCGAAATCGTACGACTTCGTCTGGTGCCGCTCGGCGAACGTCTCGCCGCTGCGGGTGTCGAGGTCGGTCCACTCCTCGCCGTCCGCCGAGCCCTGGAGCGTCCAGTCCTTCGGGTCGCGCGGGGCGTGGTCGTTGGCGGAGGTGAGCGCGTACGTCACCACCTTCACCGGCTCGTCCAGGTCGAACTCGACCCAGCCGGTCTTCGCGAACACCAGCCACTTGGAGGCCGGCTCGACGTCGACCAGGTTCTCCTTGACTTCGCCGCCCGCCGTGTTCTCGGCGCTGGCGCGGACGTCGGTCACCTTGTCGGTGACGTTGCCCGGGATTCCGGCGGAGAATCCGCCGTCGACACCCGATGAGCGCTTCGTGCCGTCGGGTCCCTCTTCTACCGTGTTGCGCCAGTCCGGCTGCTTCTCGTCCGCTTCGAACGAGGTGTGGAACGTCCGTTCGCCGGACGGCTTCAGCGGGGCCGCGGACGGGCCGGCGACGGCCGCCGTGGGGGCCGCGAGGGCCAGGGCGAGTGATGCCGCCAGGACGGCGGCCGTACGGCTCCGTCCCGTACGGGCGGCGCTGCTGAAGACCTTCCCAGCGCCATGGTGGAGACCACGTGGTGGCTGCATACCGAGCCATTCCTCCCCGGAGCGTGCTTGGACAACGTTGTCATAGCGGGATGCAAGGTCCAGTAGGGAGCCAAGTGACAGGACGTGTCAAGGGTGTTGCCCCAAGGTGCGGGACGCGAATCGGCAGTAAGGGGAAAAAGCTGCCCCTGGGCGAGGGCGTGGGGTGCCGAGGAGTCCGCGAGGTCTCAACTCGGGAAAGACTGTCGTCCCAACGTGCATTCGATCTTGCTCAGTTGGCGACAAGTGGACTATACCTGTCGCCATCCGCACAGCCGTTTCCGACGGATGCGCACACGGGGGAACAGGGGACGGTCGCGAGGGAGTCTTGGACGCCCTGGCGGTACGGTTCTCCGACCACCCCCACTCCGCCGGTTCTTTTCTCCGGTACACCTGCATATCTGCATGACCCGAGCGCAACTGACCGCGGTGGCGGGGCCCTTCGCCTGAGGCGAATTTTCGACGGGTGACCGGTACACCGCCTGAGTCCTGGAGAAGGCGAGGACTTGAGCATGGGATCCACCTCCGCTCACAACAATGAGGGCCTTGGCCGTCGCGATCTGATCAAGCGTTCTGCCGCACTCGGCCTGATCGCTGTTCCGACGATGAGCTTCCTGTCCGCCTGCGCGAGCGGCGACAGCGGCAGCGACGACAAGGTCGAAAAGGGCGAGAAGACCGAGAAGAACCCGCTGGCCGTCAACGGCAGCGCCCCGCTGGAGATCGTCATCTTCGACGGCGGGTTCGGCACCAAGTACGCCGAGGACGCCCGGGACGTCTACAAGAAGACCTACCCCGAGGCGCAGATCAAGTTCTCGGCGACGCAGAAGATCCAGTCGGTCCTCCAGCCCCGCTTCAACGGTGGCACCCCGCCGGACCTGATCGACAACTCCGGCGCCCAGCAGATGGACATGGGCGTCCTGGTCGGCAAGAAGCAGCTCACCGACCTCACCCCGCTGCTGGACGCCCCCTCCATCGACGACCCCGCCAAGAAGGTCCGCGACACCCTGCGGCCGGGCATCATCGAGATGGGCCAGTTCGACGGCGACCCGGTCTGGATCATGTACTACGCGTACACGGTCTACGGCGTCTGGTACTCGCAGACCGCGCTCGACAAGCTCGACGCCACGTACCCCGAGACCTGGGACGACATGCTCGCGCTCTGCGCGAAGGCGAAGAAGCAGGGCATCGCCGGCTGGACCTACCCGGGCAAGCACCCGTACTACATCCCCTTCTCGCTCTACCCGTTCATCGGCAAGATCGGCGGCGTCGAGGTCCTCGACGCCATCGACAACCTGGAGCCGAAGGCCTGGGAGCACCCCGCGGTCAAGGCGGCCTTCGAGGCGTACTACGAGCTCTTCGCCAAGGGCTACATCCTCAAGGGCACCCCGGGCCTGGACCACCGCGGTTCGCAGGGCGCCTGGGCCCGTGGCAAGGCGCTGTTCATCCCGAACGGTTCCTGGGTCGAGAACGAGGAAGAGGCGATCATCCCCAAGGACTTCAAGCTGTCCGTGGGCGCCCCCTCCTCCCTCGACTCCTCGGACAAGCTGCCCTTCGGCACCATCTGGGCCTCCGGCGGTGAGCCCTTCATCGTGCCGAGCAAGGCGAAGAACCCGGAGGGGGGCATGGAGCAGCTGCGCATCATGCTCAGCGAGGCCTCCTCCAAGTCCTTCACCACCAGCACCAAGTCGCTCTCCGCCTTCAACGGCGGCACCGACGGCATCGAGCTCTCCGACGGCCTCAAGTCCGGTGTCGCCGCGCTGGAGAAGGCCGGTACCAACGTGGTCAACCCGCGCATGCAGGACTGGTACGTGAAGCTCCAGAAGGAGCAGATCGGTGTCGCCGCACTGGGCGAGATGATGGCCGGCCGCGCCACCCCGGCCGAGACCATCAAGAAGATCCAGGCCTTCGCCGACGCGACCGCCAAGGACCAGTCCATCAAGCACTTCAGGCACCAGTGATCACGCGTCACCAGCGGCGGCAGCTCGGGGAAGGTCGGAGTCGGTACGATGCAACACGGTAAATACCGGTTCATAATCGGTTTCTTGGTGGTCCCGATGGCGTTGTACGTCATCTTCGTCATCTGGCCCTTCATCCAGTCCATCTACTACTCGTTCACGGACTGGACGGGGCTGAGCCCGGACTTCAAGATGGTCGGGTTCGACAACTACACCAAGATGCTCGACGACGACATCTTCTGGAAATCGCTGCAGCACAGTGTGCTGCTGGCCGTTCTGCTGCCGCTGGTGACGCTGGGCCTCGCGCTCTTCTTCGCCTTCATGCTCAACGTGGGCGGCCGGCGCCGCAAGGGCGCCGCCGTCACCGGCGTACGGGGCTCGGGCTTCTACAAGATCGCCTACTTCTTCCCGCAGGTGCTCTCGATCGCGATCGTGGCCATCCTGTTCCAGTTCGCCTTCGACCCGGCCCAGGGCATGATCAACGGCTCGCTGAAGGCCGTGGGCTTCGACGACGTACCGGACTGGCTGGGCGATCCGAACCTGGCCCTGTGGGTCATCATGGCGGTCCTCGTCTGGTGCACGACCGGCTTCTTCGTGGTGCTGTTCTCCGCGGGCATGGCCTCCATCCCCAAGGACTTCTACGAAGCCGCCCTGCTGGACGGGGCGAGCCGCTTCACGACCTTCTTCCGGATCACCCTGCCCCTGCTGTGGGACACGGTCCAGTCCGGCTGGGTCTACATGGGCATCCTGGCGCTCGGCGCCGAGGGCTTCGCCATCGTGCACATCATGAGCGTCGGTCCCGGCGGGCCCGACTACTCGACCACCGTCCTGCCGCTGTACGTCTACCAGTCGGCGTTCCGTGACGGACAGGCGGCCTACGCGACCACGATCGGTGTCGCCCTGCTCCTCGTGACGCTGGCGTTCGCCGCCATCGTCATGCGGGTGGGCCGGCGCGAGCGGCTGGAGTTCTGATGAAGACCACTGACACCCCTCCCTCCGGCGCCTCCGGTCCCTCCTCCGGCACCGGCGCGTCCAAGGTGCCCGCCCAGCGCACCGGTACGGCCTCCACGGGCTCGTCGGCCCCCGCGAAGAGCAGCGAGGGCCAGGTCCTCAACGTCTTCTCGCACGGGGTGCTCATCCTGTGGGCGATCATGGTCGTCCTGCCGCTGTTCTGGGCGGTGATGTCCTCGTTCAAGACCGACTCGGACATCTTCAACGCCCCCTGGTCGCTGCCGAGTTCGCTGAACTTCGACAGCTGGGGCCGGGCCTGGAGCCAGGCCCACATGAGCGAGTACTTCCTGAACACCATCCTGGTGGTGGGCGGGTCGCTCGTCGGCACCCTGGTCCTCGGCTCGATGGCCGCCTATGTGCTCGCGCGCTTCGAGTTCCCGGGCAACCGCTTCATTTACTTCTTGTTCGTCGGCGGCATGAGCTTCCCGATCATGCTGGCGCTGGTCCCGCTGTTCTACGTCATGGACAACATGGGGCTGCTGAACACGATCCACGGCCTGATCCTGGTGTACATCGCGTACTCGCTGCCGTTCACCGTGTTCTTCCTGACCTCGTTCTTCCGTACGCTGCCGACCTCGGTGGCGGAGGCGTCGATCATCGACGGGGCCTCGCACACCCGCACGTTCTTCCAGGTCATGCTGCCGATGGCCAAGCCCGGACTGATCAGCGTCGGCATCTTCAACTTCCTGGGGCAGTGGAACCAGTACATGCTGCCGACGGTGCTGAACACCGACCCGGAGAAGCGGGTGCTCGCCCAGGGGCTGGTGGAGCTGGCCTCCAGCCAGGGGTACAAGGGCGACTACTCCGGCCTCTTCGCCGGCCTGGTGATCGCGATGCTCCCGGTGCTGGCGGCGTACATCATCTTCCAGCGCCAGGTCGTCTCCGGTCTGACGGCGGGCGCGCTCAAGTAGGTCACGCGTAGGCAGAAGAAGGACACGGATACGCGAAGAGGGATTCCGCGTACGCAGAAGAAGGTCACGCGTACGCGGAAACAGGTCACGTAACCACAACGGCCCGGGGCCCCGGCGGAGGAACTAGCCATTTCTCAACCACGAAGCCTTTCCTCCAGAGCATTCATCGCCGCCACGGTCTGGCTTTCCTTGCGTGCCTGCGG
>NZ_JBEYKR010000066.1:0-39357 GCF_040703535.1 Streptomyces sp. NPDC007346 | reverse complement strand
GAAGCGCCCGCCGGCGAGCCTGGACGACACCTACACCGACCTGCGCAACCTGGGCCGGATCTTCGCGCGCCCTCGCGTGCCCCCGAAAGAAGAGGTGCTATGCCCCCTAGCGGTACCCGCCCCACCGACAACCTGGACGACGACGACTACCCCGCCTACACCATGGGCCGGGCCGCCGAGATGCTCTCCACCTCGCCCGCCTTCCTCCGCGCACTCGGCGAGAACCGCCTGATCACCCCCCTGCGCTCCGAAGGCGGCCACCGCCGCTACTCCCGCTACCAGCTGCGCATCGCCGCGCGCGCCCGGGAGCTCGTGGACCAGGGCACCAAGATCGAGGATGCCTGCCGCATCGTCATCCTCGAGGACCAGCTCGAAGAGGCCCAGCGCATCAACGAGGAACTGCGCTCCGCGCGGGCGCGGTAGGCCCCGGCCCCACGCGGCAGACCCCCGCGCGGGCACGGTGGCCCTCGGCCCCACTCGGCAAGCCTCACCCCACACGTACAGGGGCGGCGTCATTTGACGCCGCCCCTCCTTTGGTCCACCCTTTCACTACTCAATTAGTGAAAGGGTGGTGCACATGGCAGAATCCGCCGCGGTCGAGTTCCGCATCGACCGGCGCAGCGGCGTCGCCACCTACCTCCAGATCGTCCAGCAGACGAAACAGGCCCTGCGCCTGGGCGTGCTGGAGCCGGGGGACCGGCTGCCCACCGCCCGCGAGGTCGTCGAAGCCACCGCCATCAACCCGAACACCGTCCTCAAGGCGTACCGGGAGCTGGAGCGCGAAGGCCTCGTCGAGGCGCGGCGCGGGCTCGGCACCTTCGTCCGCAGGACGCTCGGCGGCGCGGCCGAGGCCTCCGCCTCCGACTCGCCGCTGCGCACCGAACTCGCCGACTGGGCCCGCCGGGCACGGTCGGCCGGGCTGGAGAAGGACGACGTCAGCGCGCTCTTCACGGCCGTACTGGACAGCACGTACAGGCTCGACAGCACGCACAAGGGGGACCAGGACAGATGACCGGTGCTGCGATCGAGGCCCAGGGCCTCGCCATGACCTACGGGCGCCGAGGGGGTGCGCGCCAGGCCCTGGACGGCTGCTCCTTCCGCCTCCCGGCCGGGCGGGTGTGCGCCCTGGTCGGCCCCAACGGGGCGGGGAAGTCCACCCTGTTGAACCTGGCGGCCGGACTGGCCCGGCCGAGCGCCGGGTCCCTGACCGTCCTCGGCTCCGCCGACCCCGCCGCCGTACGCGACCGCATCGCCTACGTCCCGCAGGACAAGCCCCTGTACCCGCAGCTCACCGTGGCCGACACGCTGTGGTCCGGCGGCGAGCTGAACCCCGGGCGCTGGGACCGCGCCACCGCCGACCGCGTCGCCGGGAAGCTGCCGCAGGGCGCCCGCGTCCGTACGCTCTCCGGCGGGCAGCGCACCCGCCTCGCCCTGGCCCTCGCGCTCGGCAAGCGGCCCGAACTCATGCTGCTGGACGAGCCGATGGCCGACCTCGACCCGCTCGCCCGCCACGAGCTGATGGGCCTGCTGATGGCGGAGAACGCCGAGTACGGCACCACCATCGTGATGTCCTCGCACATCCTCACCGAGCTGGAGGGCGCCTGCGACTTCCTGCTGTTCATCGACGGCGGTCGCGCCCGGCTCGGCGGCGAGGCCGAGGACATCGTGGGCGCGCACGCCCTGCTCACCGGCCAGGCCGGCCGTGAACTGGCCCCGCACACCGTCGTCGAATCCCGTACGACGGGACGTCAGCTCACCGCTCTCGTACGGAAAGAGGGCCCCGTGGACGAGACCCTCTGGGCCGTCACGGAACCCTCCCTGGAGGATCTCCTGCTCGCCCACCTCCGCTCCCCGGACGCCCCGCCGCTACTCACCCCGAGCGCGTCGACCGGGGCCTCCGGGGCAGGCCTGGGCCGTGAGGCGGTGGGCTCCGCATGAGCGCCGGCACCCTGCCCTCTCCCGGTTCTCCGAACCCGCCAGCTCCGCCGGAGCCCGGCGACGCCGGACCGTCCTCCACCTCCCTGCGCGGGTCCGTCCGGGTGCTCCTGCGCGTGCACCGGCGGAGCCTGTGGGCGGCGGGGGCGATCCTGGTCCTCGGCATCGGCATCGTGGCCGCTCTGCTCCTGTGGGTCGCCGTCCAGCGGTGCCCCGCCGAGAATGTGGCCGCGTGCGACGACGACGACATGTACGTCATCACCACCGCGCAGAACGCGTCCGAGAGCCTCCTCTCCGGCGGCGGAACGGCCATCCTGCTGCTGGCCGGCCTCCTCGGCGCCTTCGTGGCAGGTCCGCTGGTCGCCCGCGAGCTGGAGAACGGCACGTTCAGGATGGCGTGGGCCCAGTCGGTCTCCCCCGCCCGGTGGCTGGCGGCCCGGCTCGCCGTGCCCGCCGCCCTGGGCGTCGCCGGAATCTCCGTGCTCTGTCTCGTCTACCGCTGGGGCTGGAACGAGATCCGGGCCAACCCGTACGCGTCCGGTCTCGCCTGGTTCAGCGACAGCGTCTTCCCGGGCATCGGACCCGTCGCCATCGGTTACGTGCTGCTCGGTGTGGCGGTCGGCGCCCTGTGTGCCGTGCTGATCCGCCGCATGCTCCTGTCCATGGCCGTCACCGCCGTCGTGCTCGGCGTGGTCATGACCGGCTTCGGCATCCGCCGCTGGATGCTGTGGCCGGCCGACCGGCTCCTCGGCCGCGGGTACCCCGGCAGCGGCAGCTGGGTGACCGAGTCGGGGATGCTCACCGCCTCCGGCGAGAAGCTGCTCTGGCGTGACTGCGACTCGTCCTTCGACGCCCCGGGCGCGGTCGACTGCATGACCGCACGGGGCGGTGTCACCCACTTCACCGACTACCACCCCGCCGCCCACTTCTGGCCCCTCCAGCTCGTCGAGACCGGCATCCTGCTCGCTCTCGCCGCTCTCGCCGCCTTCGCCGCCTTCCGGGTCCTGCGCCGCCTGCACGGCTGACCCCGGGCCGGTACCGGCCGCACACCTCGCCGTCCGGGCCCCACGAGGGGTGGGCCCGGACGGCGATCAGCGTGCCGGCCCCGCGCGAGGCCGGGGCCTCGGCGGCGCACACGCACCGTCACCGCGCGACCGACCCGCAGGCACACCGCTTCCTGTACGTCATGTCTCCGTTACCAGCCATTCAGACACCCTTGCGACCCTCACGGGATGCAGCCAGCTCTGCCAGCCCCCCGCCGCGACCGGAGCGGGCGGGGTAACGCCTCCACCGGCCACCCCGGCCGGGACCCCGGACGCGCCCCCGGCCGAGACCTCGGGTTTCCCGGGCCTTCCGCGATCTTTCCCGGCTCCGACGCGACTGCTTCGCCCTCCACGCGGAACAATGGGTTCATGAGCCAGCAGCCCAGCTCCGAGGTCCCGGTCCCGTCCGTCCAGCCGTCCGTCGGCTCCCTCGCCGCGCACCGGCCGCACGCCGTCGCGCACTCCTCCTCCAGCAACGTCGGCTTCTCCACCGCCGCCGATCTGGGCCCCGATCTCGACGCCGACGCGGACGCGTACGAGCCCGACCGGGACGGCGACGAGCTGCCCCAGGGCCGCTTCCTGGACCGCGAGCGCAGCTGGCTCGCCTTCAACGAGCGCGTCCTGGAGCTGGCCGAGGACCCGACGACCCCGATCCTGGAGCGGGCCAACTTCCTCGCCATCTTCGCCTCGAACCTGGACGAGTTCTTCATGGTCCGGGTGGCCGGCCTCAAGCGCCGCATCGCCACCGGCGTCGCCACCCGCTCCGCCTCCGGCCTCCAGCCCCGCGAGGTGCTCGACCTGATCTGGACCCGTTCGCGCGAGCTCATGGCCCGGCACGCCGCCTGCTTCCAGCAGGACATCGCCCCGGCCCTCTCCGACGAGTCGATCCAGCTGATCCGGTGGCCGGATCTGACCGAGAAGGAGCAGGCCCGCCTGTTCACCTTCTTCCGGCAGCGCGTCTTCCCGGTCCTGACCCCGCTGGCCGTCGACCCCGCGCACCCCTTCCCGTACATCTCCGGGCTCTCGCTCAACCTCGCCGTCGTCGTCCGCAACCCGGTCAGCGGCCACCGCCACTTCGCCCGGGTCAAGGTCCCGCCGCTGCTGACCCGCTTCCTGGAGGCGTCCCCGCAGCGGTACGTGCCCATAGAGGACGTCATCGCGGCCCACCTGGAGGAGCTGTTCCCGGGGATGGAGGTGCTGGCGCACCACATGTTCCGGGTCACCAGGAACGAGGACCTGGAGGTCGAGGAGGACGACGCGGAGAACCTGCTCCAGGCGCTGGAGAAGGAGCTCATGCGGCGCCGCTTCGGCCCGCCGGTCCGCCTGGAGGTCGAGGAGTCCATCGACCCGTACGTCCTGGACCTGCTGGTCCGCGAGCTGAAGGTGTCCGACGCGGAGGTCTACCCGCTGCCCGGCCCCCTCGACCTGACCGGCCTCTTCGCCATCGCCTCGCTGGACCGGCCGGAGCTGAAGTACCCGAAGTTCATCGCGGGCACCCACCGGGACCTGGCCGAGGTGGAGTCCGCCTCCGCGCCCGACATCTTCGCCGCCCTGCGCGAGCGGGACGTCCTGCTCCACCACCCGTACGACTCGTTCTCCACCTCCGTCCAGGCGTTCCTGGAGCAGGCGGCGGGCGACCCGGACGTGCTGGCCATCAAGCAGACGCTGTACCGCACCTCCGGCGACTCCCCGATAGTCGACGCCCTCATCGACGCCGCCGAGTCCGGCAAGCAGGTCCTCGTCCTCGTCGAGATCAAGGCCCGCTTCGACGAGCAGGCCAACATCAAGTGGGCCCGCAAGCTGGAGGAGGCGGGCTGCCATGTCGTGTACGGGCTCGTCGGGCTGAAGACCCACTGCAAGCTCTCGCTCGTCGTCCGCCAGGAGGGCGACACGCTGCGCCGCTACTCCCACGTCGGCACCGGCAACTACCACCCCAAGACCGCCAGGCTCTACGAGGACCTCGGCCTGCTCACGGCGGATCCGCAGGTCGGGGCGGACCTCTCCGACCTGTTCAACCGGCTCTCCGGCTACTCCCGCCGCGAGACCTACCGCCGCCTCCTGGTCGCACCGAAGTCGCTGCGGGACGGACTGATCGCCCGGATCAACAAGGAGGTCGCCCACCACCGCGCCGGGCGCCCCGCCTACGTACGGATCAAGGTCAACTCGATGGTCGACGAAGCGATCATCGACGCCTGCTACCGGGCCGCCCAGGCGGGCGTGCCCGTCGACATCTGGGTGCGCGGGATCTGCGCGATCCGCCCCGGGGTCGCCGGGCTCTCGGAGAACATCCGGGTCCGCTCCGTACTCGGCCGCTTCCTCGAACACTCCCGGATCTTCTCCTTCGGCAACGGCGGCGAGCCCGAGGTGTGGTTCGGCAGCGCCGACATGATGCACCGCAACCTCGACCGCCGGATCGAAGCCCTCGTCCGGGTCACCGACCCCGCCCACCGCGCCGCACTCAGCCGACTCCTGGAGACCGGTATGGCCGACACCACCTCTTCCTGGCACCTGGGCCCCGACGGCAACTGGACCCGGCACGCCACGGACGCGGAGGGACAGCCGCTGCGGCACGTCCAGGAAATGCTCATCGATGCCCGGAGGCGCAGGCGTGCGACGCCCTGACCACCAGACGACGACCCGGCCGCCCGCCACGGACGAAGGCCCGGAGAACGGGAGCCCGGAGGGCCCGCCCCGGAGCCCCTCCCGGCCCCCCGCCGCCCCGCCCCGCCCCGACGACGGCGTGAGCGCCGAGGCCGTGCTCGCGCCCTACCTCCGGGGGCAGGCCGCGGACTTCCTGCGCAGCCTGCGCCTGCACCGCGAGCACAGCGCCCCCTCGGACGCGGGCGGCCAGGGAGCGGAGGCCGCGGCCCGTGCGCTGCGCCGCTCGGCCCGGCGCATCAGCGGCTCCCTCCACACCTTCCGCAACCTCCTCGACCCGGTCTGGGCCGACCACCTCCGTACGGAACTGGCCTGGCTCTCCGGCACCCTCGCCCGCGAACACGCGTACGCCGGCCGGCTCACCCGCCTGGTCGACGCCCTGCACCAGCTCTCGGGCTCCGCCCTCCCGGCGGCCCGCGGCGCCAAGCCCTCCGCGCGGGCCGGCGCGAAAGCCTCCGCCTCCCCCGACGCCCAGGGCCGGGCCGTGCTCGGCGTCGGGGCGGCGCGGGCCGGGGCGCTGCTGGAGCGCCAGCTCACCCTCGCCCGGACCCGGGCCCACTCCGCCGCGCTCCAGGCCCTCGGCTCCTCCCGCTTCCACGCGGTCGCCGACGCCGTGGCGCTGCTCGCCTCCGAGGTCCCGCTGGCCCCGGGCACCACGGGCCGGGGGGCCGAGGCGCTCCTGGAGCCCGCCGAACGTGCCGAGCAACGGCTGATCAAGGCGGTGGCGGAGCTGCCGCCCGACGAGTCGCCGGAGCCGTACAACGAGGCGCAGGACGCGCCGTGGCACCAGGCCCGCCTGCTGCTGCGGCTGCACCGGTACGCCCACGAGGTCGTCCTCGGCGCCGCCGACCCGGTCCTCACCGTCGCCGGGCACGCCCTGGACCTGCACCGGGACGCCTCCGAGGCGGCCACGGCGGCGGCAGCGGCGGCCCGCACCCCACGCATCGCCCCGGCCACCGCGTACGCCCTCGGGGTACTCCACGCCGACCAGCGCCACGAGGTGGAGTCCGCGCGGGCGGTGTTCCGGGAGACCTGGCCGTACGCGGCGGCCATGACGGCCCCGTGAGCGGGCCCGGGGAGCACCACCGCACCGAGGAGCACACCGTCCTCGCCGCGGGATGCGTCCTGTGGCGCCGCACCCCGGACGGCGGCGGGGTGGAGGTGTGCCTCGTCCACCGCCCCCGCTACGACGACTGGTCCTTCCCCAAGGGCAAGCTGAAGCGCGGCGAGGGCCCGCTCGCCGCCGCCGTACGGGAGGTCCTGGAGGAGACCGGCCACCACTGCGCCCCGGGCGGCCGGCTCCCCACCGCCCGGTACCTCGTCGACGGCCGCCCCAAGGAGGTCGCCTACTGGGCCGCCGAGGCGACGGGCGGCGCCTTCGAGGCCAACGACGAGGTGGACCGCCTCCTGTGGCTCTCCCCGGGGGCGGCCCGTACCCGCCTCACCCAGCCGCGCGACCGCGAGCAGCTCACCGCGCTGCTCGACGCCCTGCCCGCGGCGTGAACCGGCCACCGCCGCCGGAGGGGGAACCGGCCACCGCCGGGGCCCGCCCACCCCCGCCTGCCCGACACGGTTCACCTGCCGTTCACCCTCCCCCGTAGGCGGCTTCACCTGTTCTGCCTAATTTCGGACGTACACGGTGCGCGGCGCCAAGCCGCAGCAACCCTCCTCATCGCACGCCGCCGTAGAACGAACAGACCACGGCGGCTCCTGGAAGGAACACCCGAAAGTGAAGCTTCAGCGCAAGAACCGGCTTCGTGCCACCGCGCTCGGTGCCCTCGCCGTCTCCGGCGCCCTGGTCCTCACGGCGTGCGGTTCGGACGACAACACCGGCGGGTCCACCCCCGGCACGGGCGACAAGACCACCGCGGCGTCGAGCATCGACTGCGGCAACGCCAAGGGCCAGCTCCGCGCCTCCGGCTCCAGCGCACAGAAGAACGCCATGGACCTCTGGGTCAAGAACTACATGGCCGCCTGTTCCGGCGTGGAGATCAACTACAACTCCTCCTCCTCCGGTGAGGGCATCGTCGCCTTCAACCAGGGCACCGTGGGCTTCGCCGGCTCCGACTCCGCGCTGAAGCCGGAAGAGGTCGCCGAGTCGAAGAAGTCCTGCAAGACCGGCCAGGGCATCAACCTCCCGATGGTCGGCGGCCCGGTCGCCATCGGTTACCACCTGGAGGGTGTCGACAAGCTCACGCTGGACGCCCCGACCCTCGCCAAGATCTTCGACACGAAGATCAAGAAGTGGAACGACCCGGCCATCGCCAAGCTCAACGACGGCGTCGACCTGCCGGACAAGGCCATCCAGGCCTTCCACCGCTCCGAGGACTCCGGCACCACGCAGAACCTCGGCAAGTACCTCGGCGCCGCCGCCCCGAAGGACTGGAAGTACGAGGCCGAGAAGAAGTGGCCCGCCCCCGGCGGCCAGGCCGCGTCCAACTCGTCCGGCATCGCCGCCCAGGTGAAGCAGGTCGACGGCGCGATCGGCTACTTCGAGCTCTCCTACGCCAAGTCCCAGGGCATCTCCACGGTCGCCATCGACAACGGCGGCTCCGCCCCCGCCGAGGCCACCTCCGAGAACGCCTCCAAGGCCATCGCCGCCGCCAAGGTCACGGGCACCGGCAAGGACCTGGCCCTGGAGCTCGACTACACCACCCAGGCCGAGGGCGCCTACCCGCTGGTCCTGGTCACGTACGAGGTCGTCTGCGACAGCGGCAACAAGGCCGAGACGCTCGACACCGTCAAGTCCTTCCTCTCCTACGCCGCCTCCGACGACGGCCAGAAGATCCTGACCGAGGCGGGCTACGCCCCGATCCCGGCCGAGATCAACGCGAAGGTCCGCGAGACCATCAACGGCCTCTCGTAACGACCCCCGCGGTACGGGGCACCCGGCACGCACGACCCCGCCGGCCCCGCACCCGCCCGCACGGGGGCACCAGGCGCGCACGACGGCGCCGCCCCCCGCACCCGCCGCCCCGTACGGGGCACCCGGCGAGCACCACACCGCCGGACCCCCGTACGGCACGCGACACCCGGCAGGCCGGCCCGGCGCACCCCTCCGGACCGGCCCGCCGCCCGACCATCCGGTGCACCGCCGCCAGGGGAGCCCCCGGCTCCCCCACACAGACCGGAAAGACCATGGCTTCCACCACACCGACAGACACACCACCGGCCCCGCCGGCACCCCCGGAACGGGTCACGCTCGCCAAGACCACCGGGCGCGCGGGCGACAAGGTCTTCGTGGGCCTCTCCCGTGGCTCGGGCATCCTGCTGCTCGTGATCATGGCGTCGATCGCCGTCTTCCTCAGCTACCGGGCCGCCATCGCCATCTCGAAGGACGAGGGCAACTTCCTCACCACCTTCGACTGGAACCCGGCCGGTGACCCGCCGGTCTTCGGCATCGCCGTCCTGCTCTTCGGCACGGTCGTCAGCTCGATCATCGCGATGGTCATCGCGGTTCCGATCGCTGTCGGCATCGCGCTGTTCATCTCGCACTACGCGCCGCGCAAGCTGGCCGCCCCCATCGCGTACGTCGTCGACCTGCTCGCCGCCGTACCGAGCATCGTCTACGGCATCTGGGGCGCCCTCGTCCTGGTGCCGTACATGGAGGGCCTGAACCTCTGGCTCGACCAGTTCTTCGGCTGGACGTACATCTTCGAGAAGACCGAGGTCGGCGTCGCCCGCTCCCTCTTCACCGTCGGCGTGCTGCTCGCCATCATGATCCTGCCGATCGTGACCAGCGTCAGCCGCGAGGTGTTCCTCCAGGTCCCGAAGATGAACGAGGAGGCCGCCCTCGCCCTGGGCGCCACCCGCTGGGAGGTCATCCGCCTCTCGGTGCTGCCCTTCGGCCGCTCCGGCATCATCTCCGCCTCGATGCTCGGCCTCGGCCGCGCGCTCGGCGAGACGATGGCCGTGGCCACGGTCCTCTCCCCGAGCTTCATCATCTCGCTGCACGTGCTCAACCCGGGCGGCGGGACGTTCGCGCAGAACATCGCGGCCAAGTTCGGCGAGGCCGACGAGTTCGGGCGCGACGCCCTGATCGCCTCGGGCCTCGTCCTCTTCGTCCTCACCCTGCTGGTCAACGGCGCGGCCCGGCTCATCATCGCCCGCCGCAAGGAGTACTCGGGGGCCAACGCATGAGCCACGCATCCACCGCCGTCCAGGAACGCCCGACGCCGCCCACCGGCCCCCGCGGGCCGAAGTCCGGCCTGAGCAGCAGGTCGCTGCCGCGCCTGGCCCCCGTCGCCTTCGCCGTCGTATCGATCGCGCTCGCCGTCGGTCTCGGCCTCGCCGCCGGCTGGCACAGCAAGGTGCAGTGGGGCATGATCGCCGCGCTGTTCTTCCTGGCGATCTCGTACGTCGCCACCACCGTCGTGGAGAACCAGCGCCAGGCCAAGGACCGCCTGGCCACCAGCATCGTCTGGGTCTGCTTCCTCATGGCGGTCATCCCGCTGGCCTCCCTGCTGTGGACGACCGTCAGCCGTGGCGCCGAGCGCCTGGACGGCTACTTCCTCACCCACTCCATGGCCGGTGTGCTCGGCTCCGAGGCCAGTGGCGGCGTCTACCACGCGCTGATCGGCACCCTGGAGCAGGTCGGCATCGCCACCGTGCTCTCGGCCCCGCTCGGCCTGCTGACCGCCGTCTACCTGGTCGAGTACGGCAAGGGCGCCCTCGCCAAGGCCGTCACGTTCTTCGTCGACGTGATGACGGGCATCCCGTCCATCGTGGCCGGTCTCTTCATCCTGTCGATCATGCTGATCTTCGAGCTCCAGCCCTCCGGCCTGATGGGCGCGCTCGCCCTGACGATCCTGATGATCCCGGTCGTGGTCCGCTCCACCGAGGAGATGCTCAAGCTCGTCCCCAACGAGCTCCGCGAGGCCTCGCTCGCCCTCGGCATCCCGAAGTGGCGCACGATCCTGAAGGTGGTCCTGCCGACCGCGATCGGCGGCATCACCACCGGCGTCATGCTGGCCATCGCCCGTATCGCCGGTGAGACCGCCCCGATCATCCTGCTGGTCTTCGGCAGCCAGCTGATCAACGCGAACCCCTTCGAAGGCGCCCAGTCCTCGCTGCCGTTCTACATCTACGAGCAGTACAAAATCGGCGAGACCGCCTCGTACGACCGCGCCTGGGCGGCGGCCCTGGTACTGATCGCCTTCGTCATGATCCTCAACCTCGTGGCCCGCGGAATCGCCCGCTGGAAGGCCCCGAAGACCGGTCGCTGACGCGGCCATCAGCGACCTCCGAAAGAAGCAGTGATTCACCATGGCCAAGCGCATCGACATCAGCGGCCTCACCGCCTACTACGGCAGCCACCGGGCCATCGAGGACATCTCGATGACCGTGGAGCCCCGCTCCGTGACCGCCTTCATCGGCCCGTCCGGCTGCGGCAAGTCCACCTTCCTGCGCACCCTGAACCGGATGCACGAGGTCACCCCCGGCGGCCGCGTCGAGGGCAAGGTGCTGCTGGACGACGAGAACCTGTACGCCTCGAACGTCGACCCGGTCACCGTGCGCCGCACGGTCGGCATGGTCTTCCAGCGCCCCAACCCCTTCCCCACCATGTCGATCTTCGACAACGTGGCGGCGGGCCTGCGGCTCAACGGCAGCTACCGCAAGAGCGAGCTCAACGACGTCGTGGAGAAGTCCCTGCGCGGCGCGAACCTCTGGAACGAGGTCAAGGACCGCCTCAACAAGCCCGGCTCCGGCCTCTCCGGCGGCCAGCAGCAGCGCCTGTGCATCGCCCGCGCCATCGCGGTCGAGCCGCAGGTCCTGCTGATGGACGAGCCGTGCTCGGCGCTCGACCCGATCTCGACCCTCGCCATCGAGGACCTGATAGGCGAGCTGAAGGAGCGCTTCACGATCGTCATCGTGACGCACAACATGCAGCAGGCGGCCCGCGTCTCGGACCGCACCGCGTTCTTCAACCTCGCGGCGGTCGGCAAGCCCGGCCGGCTCATCGAGATCGACGAGACGGAGCGGATCTTCTCCAACCCGTCGGTCCAGGCCACGGAGGACTACATCTCGGGCCGCTTCGGCTGAGCCGTTGCCCCCATACGGCCTTGCGGTGCTGCATGGCGGTGCCACCACAAGGCGAAAGGGTCCGCCCCCGCTCTCCTCGGAGAACGGGGGCGGACCCACGTACGTACGGCATACGCGGCCGGCTCGTCGGCTCAGCCGAAGAGCAGCAGCACCGCGCCGTAGCTCAGCGCCGCGACCAGCGCAGCGGCCGGCATGGTGATGAACCAGCCGAGGATGATGTTCTTCGCGACGCCCCAGCGCACGGCGTTCACGCGCTTCGTGGCGCCGACGCCCATGATCGCGGAGGTGATGACGTGCGTCGTGGAGATCGGGGCGTGGAACAGGAACGCCGAACCGAACATGATCGACGCGCCGGTCGTCTCGGCGGCGAAGCCCTGCGGCGGGTCCAGCTCGATGATCTTCCGGCCGAGCGTCCGCATGATGCGCCAGCCGCCCGCGTACGTACCGAGGGAGAGCATCAGCGCACAGGCGATCTTGACCCAGACCGGGATCTCGTCGTTGGGACCCTCGATGTCGGCGATGACCAGGGCCATCACCACGATGCCCATCGTCTTCTGCGCGTCCTGGAGGCCGTGGCCGAGCGCCATGGCCGCCGCCGAGACCGTCTGCGCGATCCGGAAGCCGCGCTTGGCCTTGTGCGGGTTGGCCTTCCGGAACATCCACATGATGCCGACCATCACCAGATAGCCGGCGATCAGACCGACGAACGGGGAGAGGAACATCGGGATGACGACCTTCTCCAGCACCCCGGACCAGATCACGTCCGTACCGCCGGCCAGCGCCGCCCCGACCATGCCGCCGAACAAGGCGTGCGAGGACGAGGAGGGGAGACCGTAGTACCAGGTGATGAGGTTCCAGATGATCGCGCCGACCAGCGCCGCGAACAGGATGCCCATCCCCTTCTGCCCCACGGGCGTGGCGATCAGGCCTTCGCTGACGGTCTTGGCGACCCCCTGGCCCAGGAAGGCGCCGGCGAGGTTCATCACCGCGGCCATCGCCAGAGCCGCACGCGGGGTCAGCGCCCGGGTGGAGACCGAGGTGGCGATGGCGTTCGCGGAGTCGTGGAAGCCGTTCGTATACGTGAAGCCGAGCGCGACACCGATGGTCACGATCAGCGCAAAGGTGTCCACGAGGTTCAGGACTCCTTGACCGCGATGGTCTCCACGGTGTTGGCGACGTGCTCGAACGCGTCAGCCGCCTCTTCCAGCACGTCCACGATCTGCTTCAGCTTCAGCACCTCCATGGCGTCGTACTTGCCGTTGAAGAGCTGGGCCAGCAGCTTGCGGTGGACCTGATCGGCCTGGTTCTCCAGGCGGTTGATCTCGATCCAGTACTCGGTGAGGTTGGCCATGGTCCGCAGCCCCGGCATGGCCTCGGCGGTCAGCTCCGCCGCACGGGCCAGCACCTCGATCTGCTGCTCGACACCTTTGGGGAGCTCCTGCACCTGGTAGAGGACGACCAGGTCGACGGCCTCCTCCATGAAGTCCATGATGTCGTCGAGCGAGGACGCCAGCTTGTAGATGTCCTCACGGTCGAACGGCGTGATGAAGGAGGAGTTCAGCTGGTGGAAGATCGCGTGGGTGGCGTCGTCCCCCGCGTGCTCCGCTGCCCGCATACGCTCCGCGATCTCGACTCGGGAGGCAGAATCCGCCCCGAGCAGTTCCATCAGGAGTTTCGAGCCCGTGACAATGTTGTCCGCAGACGCGGAGAACATGTCGTAGAAGCTCGTCTCCCTGGGGGTCAGACGAAAGCGCACGTGGGGTCCTCGGGATGCTTTGGATTCGGTCAGGCTGATGCTAGGCGCATCATCCGGCCACGGCTAACCGGCGTTCTTCAGTGTCGCCCATGGAGAACGGGTATCAGCACCGGGCCCCGGTCACGTTTCCGCCGGATTCGTTACGATATACCCGGCAGGGGTATATCAGGGTCAGGTAGGCGGGCCTACGGCGTCAACGGCCGGCGGTCATCGGCACCACCGGCCACATCAGGCCAGAGCACGCCGTAGCGGGCTGGACCAGCTCGCACGAGGACAACGGGAGGACGCAGATGACCACCACCGAAACCACGGGCGCGGGCGCGGGAGCGGGGTCTGAACCGGCGGGGGTCCCTGCGGCGACCACGGGCGCGACCACGGGCGGGGCCACGAACGCGGCGGTGACCGCACCGGCAGCCGTTCCGTCGACGAACGCACCGGCAGCCGCGTCGGCGACGAACGCACCGGCAGCCGCATCCGCGACCGCCTCGGCGCCTGTCGGTGCCGAGGGGATCGTGACCGACCACGACCGCGGCATCCACGGCTACCACCACCAGAAGGACGAGCACCTCAAGCGGCTGCGCCGGATCGAGGGCCAGATCCGCGGCCTCCAGCGCATGGTCGACGAGGACGTCTACTGCATCGACATACTCACCCAGGTCTCGGCCTCCACCAAGGCCTTGCAGTCCTTCGCCCTCCAGCTGCTGGAGGAGCACCTGCGCCACTGCGTCGCCGACGCGGCGGTCAAGGGCGGCGAGGAGATCGACGCGAAGGTCGAGGAGGCCACGAAGGCGATCGCCCGGCTGCTGCGGACGTGAAGCCGGGTCAGGCGGAGCAAGCGGGGCGGGAGGGGCGGGGCTCCGGAGACGTCAGCCCCGGTGGGCGGCCTGCCGGGGGACGGCCGCCCACGCCTCCACGCCTCTGACGCCGGACGCTGCGCCTCTCACGCCGGACGCTGCGCCTTTGGCGCTGGGCGTTCCGCCTCTCACGCCGGGCATTTCGCCCCTGCCGTCGCGTACGCGGTGGACATCGCGCACGCCCTCCACATCGCGTACGCGCACCGGGCCGACATCGCGTACGCCGTCGACATCACCCACGCCGTCGGCCTTGACGTTGAGCACTTCGTCGATACGGTCGGAACTGAGGCGTTCCTCACGCGCCGTCGAGGCCGCGATCATCAGCTCGCCACACAGCTCGATCTCGGCGAGGGCCACGTAGTCCTGAGCGTTCGGAGCGCTGATCGTCACCACCTGCGTCACCTTTCTCTGCCGTCGCCGACCCATCGCCGGCCTCTCGCCGGTCTCTTGGCGCACCGGCTTCCTAGCCTAGGGAGCGCGATACGCACCGCGCATGGCACGGACGGACCATTTAGCACCCCTCCCAACCGGCCCCTGCCGCCCCACTCCTCCCGTCCCGCTCCTCTTGCGCCACTCCGCCCGCGCCACCCTGCCCGTGCCCTCCGCTCAGGGCCACCTCAGGAAGGCCGCCTCAGGAGGGGCCGACCGGGAGGACCGCCTCAGGAAGGCCGCCCCAGGAGGGACCGCCGCAAGGCCGCCCCAGGAAGGACCACCGCTCAGCCCTGCCGGCTCCCCCGTGTAGACCCACTCAGCCCTGCCGGATCTCCCCCGTGTAGATGTCGTCCTCGTCCGGCAGCGTCACGGTGACCGGCACCCCGAACCCGTACAGCAGCAGCGTCGAGACCACCGACACCTCCGGCCCCTCGGAGGCGAAGCTGAAGCGGTGGCGGACCTTCCGCAGCCGGCCCTCCTCGTCGAGGTAGGCGTCGAACGGGACGGAGTCCTTGCTGAACCCTTTCGCCGCCGCGCTCAGCGCCCCGCGCGACTGCGGCGACGCGGCCCGCGCCGCACGGTTCAGGTCGGCGACGCCCCGGTAGTGATGCACCGTCACCCCGGCCAGCTCCGACTTCCCCACATACGTCACATCGCCGGCCCCGCGCAGCAGTTCGGCGGCGGCCATCGGATCGGTGACCCCGCCGGTGACGAGGTTGCCGTCCTTGAGGGCGGTCGTGTCGATCCTGACCCACTTGTCGTCGGGGACGCCGGCGCCGCGGTTCTTCATGTAGAGCGCGCCCGGCGCCAGCAGCTCGGTGATCGGCCGGTGGTCGTCCGCGCCGGCCGCGTCCGTGGGGAGCACCACTTTGAGCCGCCCCATCTGCTTGCGGAAGTCGTACGTACCCTGCCCCCGGATCGTCACCCGCGTCCCGCCGGCCGCCGTCTCCATCGACGTACGGGCCTCCGCGCCACCCGTCTCGGCGAGTACGTCGGCGGCCCGGCCGAGCGCGTCGAGCGGGCGCTCCGCGGCCACGGCGCGCTGCCCGGAGCCGTCGCTCCCGCCGCTTCCCCCGTCCCCGCCGACGCATCCGGCGGTGACCGCGATCACTCCGGCCACGGCGAGGGCGCGGGCAGCGCGGGCCCCGCCTCCGTCCCTGTAGTGCTGCACCACCATCGCCTGCCAACCCCCAACGACTGCCACCCGACCGAGCCCTCGCCCGCCCCGCATAACGACTACCGGCGTCCCCCGTCACGCCGCCCCACCGCGAAGGGCCCGGCGCGCCCCCGGCCGGGCCCGGGGGATGTCCGGCGCAGGCACCCATTCGGGGGCCTCCCCCAGTACCGTGGGTCGGGTGCACGAGGAACCCTCCGCCCCAGCCCGCACCATGGCCCCGCACCTGCTTTCGTGCCCCCCACCACCCGCTGCGGAGCACCGCACCACGACGATCGAGCGCGGCTCGTTCTGCCTGGCCCGCTGCACCTGCGGCTGGTCGGGCCCGGCGCGCAGATCGCGGGACCGGGCACGCACGGACGCCGCCGAACACCTCGACGCGTCCTGATCCCGCAGAGGACATGGCCTGAAACAGCACGATCCCCCAGGTGCTCGGAGCACCTGGGGGATCGTGTGAGCGTCGCGTCGGGCGATCAGGCGGCGAGGTCCTTCTCGCCCGGGTTGCCGCGCCCGGTGCCCGGCCGCGGCTCGGGGATCTCCCGCGCGTCCCCGTGCTCCTCGGCGTACGCCGCGTCCGCCTTCTTCGACCGGACGATCCAGCCGACCCGGTCGGAGCGGTAGATCGCCGCCATCAGCGGGGTCAGCAGGGCCATCGCGAGCGGTGCCAGCAGCAGGGCGACGGCCGTGCCGAGAGCGAATCCGCCGATCACGTCGGTCGGGTAGTGGACGCCCATGTAGATACGGCTGACGCCCGCGAAGAGCGCGAGGCCGAGCGCGACGAAGCCGAACTTCCGGTTGGCCACGAAGATACCGACGGCGAGGGCCATGGCGAGGGTGGAGTGGTCGCTGACGAAGGAGTAGTCCGTCTTGCCGTGGATCAGGACCTCGAGCCCTTCGTGGTCGTTGAACGGGCGTGGCCGTTCGACGAAGCCACGGATCGGGATGTTGATCACGACGGCGAGCGCGGCGGCGAGCGGCGCCCAGACGAGCGCGGCGACCGTCGTCACCGAGTCGTCGGCGCTCCCGCGCTTGCGCATGCTCCACCAGCACCAGAGGCCCACCAGGACGAGGCCGAACATGGTCCCGTACTCACCGACGAACTCCATGACCCGGTCGAACCAGGCCGGAGCGGCCTTCGCCAGCCCGTTGATGTCGTAGAGCAGACTGACGTCCGGGTTCGACCCTTCGCGTTCGAGTCCAGCCATCTGCTGCGGCCCCTTGCCTTGTCTGCTTCTTCTGTGGCGACGCGCGTCCGTGCGCGCCGCCGTGGTCGAACCCCCGTGGTCGGTGCGGTCCCGTTCCTGCGTACGCGTGGTGCGTGCGCATGCCGTCCCTGTCCCAGGGAACGGCCCGGCGCCCGCCCGCGTTCCGCTCTCCACCGAAAGATCACCATGACGTTATCGAAGAGTGACTGGTCGTCGCAGCTCAGGGCCCAGGCTTCACGGAGAGTTCCGGCCACAGCCGACTCCCCGTCAGCCCCACCGGGCCCCGCCCTCGGCCTGTGCGCACGGCCCCCGCCTGCGCGAAGGAGATCAGCGGAGAGAGCCTGAAGAGCCCTGCGGGGGCCCCGGTGTGAACTCTGGAGACATCCGTCACTCCGACGACGGGTCCGGGGTCGGGTCCGGGGACGAGTCCTGGGTCGGGTCCGAGGACGGGTCCGACGGCGAGTCCGGGGACGGGTCCGACGACGGCTCCGCCGGCAGGTCCTTGGGCAGATCCTTGGGCAGATCCGTCGGCAGGGCCGCGGCGCCGTCCTTGGTGACCCGCGTCGCACCGAAGTAGTCCGGCGTATCGATCTTGTCGAACCGGATGACGGCCCCCGTGAAGGGCGCGTTGATCATGTATCCGCCCCCGACATACAGCCCGACGTGCCGAATGGCCCGCGAATTGGTCAGATCGTCGGAGAAGAACACCAGGTCCCCCGGGAGCAGCTCGTCCCGTGAGGGGTGCGGCCCTGCGTTGTACTGGTCGTTGGCGACGCGCGGCAGCTCGATGCCCACGGTCCGGTACGCCGCCTGGGTCAGCCCCGAACAGTCGAACCGCCCCTGCTGCTCGGGCGTCCCGTTGCCACCCCACAGATACGGCGTACCGAGCTTCTTCTGCGCGAAGTAGATGGCCCCTGCCGCCTGCCGGGAGGGCGCGACGCGGCCGACGGGCCGGGCGAAGCTCTTCTCCAGCGAACGAATGATCTTTACGTAGTTCTGCGTCTCCTTATAAGGAGGCACGCCGCCGTACTTGATCACCGCGTAGGCGCCGGCGTTGTAGGCGGCCAGCATGTTGTCCGTCGGGTCGCCCGGCACCTTCTTCACGTACCCGGCGAGCTCGCAGTCGTACGAAGCGGCCGAGGGGATCGCGTCGGCCGGGTCCCAGACGTCCCGCTTCCCGTCGTTGTTGCCGTCGATGCCGTGGCTGGCCCAGGTGCCGGGGATGAACTGGGCGATGCCCTGCGCGGCGGCGTGGCTCTGCGCCTTCGGGTTCCAGCCGCTCTCCTGGTACAACTGCGCGGCGAGCAGGGCCGGGTTGATGGCGGGACAGAGGTTGCCCCACTTCTGGACCAGCGGCTGGAACCGCGCCGGCACCGCCCCCTTGGCGAGCGCGACGGCACCACCGCCGCCCGCCCCGGCGAGACCGGCGGCGGCCGAGTACGTACCGACGAGGAGCAACGCCATGAAGGCCGCCGCCATGCCCACGCCGATGCCACCGAAGACCCAGAATTTCCGCACCCCTCAACCATCCCCCATCGGGGAACGGTTCAAGGGTGTTTTCGACGGTGTGTACGAGTCATCCGCGGCACACCACCGGCGCATCCGAAGCACACGGGGGCGGTGGCGGCTCATCAGCACCGCGGGTCACGGCACATCAGGTGCCTGACTACGACCAGAAATCGGAGCGGACGTCGGGCCGCGGCAACGGATAGACGCCTTCATAAGCGGGCCCGTTCGGCTCGGCGGTGGGAGGGGCCACCTTCGACTCCTTCACACAGGGGCTGTCCGCCTCCAGAAAGGCCTGCCCCTTCCCCCGGAAGGAGACGCTCACACCGAACCCCGCCTCCGTGACCGCGTAGACGGCCGGGAACACCTCGTCCTTGTTGACGGCCTTGATCCGGTAGGAGCTCTTCCGCCAGAAGGCCTCCGCCCGGTCCAGGAAGGTCTGGCGCCGGTCGGCGGAGACGACGGTCATGACGGCCCGCCGACGGGTCACCCCGCAGGCCCGGGTGGTGGTGGGCCCATGGGCCCACTGAAGGTCCGGGTCGACGGCTTCGAGGACGGCGTCCAGCATGGCGTCGGACCGCTCGGCGGCTTCCTGCATGTCCATACGCCCCGCCTCCCCGCTCGCGCTCCCCCCTACGCTTCCACTTCCACTTCCACTTCCGCTGCTGCTTCCACTTCCGCTGCTGCTTCCGCTTCCACTTCCGCTGCCGCTCGCCGCGTCCTCGCTCCCGCAGCCGGAGAGGGCGAGGGCACAGGCCAGGACCAGGGCAACCGCGACGACCGGGAACGATCGCCTCAGGTCGGTACCTCTCACTTCGGTTCCTCCATCTTGAGCCTGTCCGAGTGCCCCGACACGATCAGAGCGATGCTGTCAGCGGAGACGGCGTCGCGTTCCGGGCTGAAGTAGTTCGAGTGCGCGTCCAGACTCAGACCGCCGCCGCTGACCAGCGGCGGCCCGTCGGCCACCGGGAAGCGCCGCGCACCGAACGCCTTGCTCGCCGGATCCTTCCCGAACCAGAGGTCGTCGTCCCCCGGATCGGCGAGATCCCCCGCGAGGTAGGCGCCCCCGGGCCCGCCCACGACCAGCCCGATGCCGCCGACCACGACCTGGGTCTTGGACGGCAGCTTGGTCACCGGGTCGTTGGCGGCGGCCCCCACGAAGACGTGCTCGCTGCCGACGCCGAGATCCACGGCATGGTCGACCCCGACCCCCGGGCTGCCGACGAGGATGATGTCGTCGACGCCCGGTATCCCGCCCGGTACGGCCGCGGCGGCGCCGACGGTCCGGGAGCCGTAGGAGTGCCCGATGGCGGTCAGATGGGGATCCTTGTTGCCGTTGGTGGCGGCGATCCCGCCCATGAAGTCGCGGTAGGCGGCCCCGCCCTTCTCCGCCCGCGCCGTCCCCATCACGGCGAAGTACCCGGCCACCCCGTCGCCGTCCGGCAGCTGCGGGGCGTCGTAGCCGAGCCAGACGATGGACGCCGTGGACTCGTCGTACCCCTGCGCCCCGATCGCGGTGTCCCGGGCCCGCCCGATGTCGTTCTTGGCGAACTCCTCGTCGAGAGAGGTGTTGAGCCCGGGAACGTACGCGGACACGTGCTGCGAGGCATCCGGATTGCCGAAGGACACGATGGCACGCCCGTTCCCCTCATCGCCGATCCCGATGAGGTACATGGGCGGCTGCCCGTTCTCCTTGAGCTGCCGGTCGATCTCCCGGAGCCCGGCGAGCTGCTTGCGGGCCTTGTCGGTGTCGACGCCCTCCAGCTTCCGGATGAGCTCCGGCAGGTTCTTCCGGTTGGCGGCGTCGCGGGCGGCGACGGGGATGCCGTCGAGGTTCCCGATCCGCTCGGGGGCGAGCTCGATGTACCGCTCGCGCTGCTCCGGGGTGAGCCCGTCCCACCAGGCCTTGCGCTGGTGCGGGGTGGCGTTCTGCGGGATCCGCGCGTCGAGGTACCGCCGCTCGTCCTCCCGCACCCGCTGCTCGACCCGCGCCCCGGCCCCGGGCAGCCCGAGCCCGGCGCCCCCGCCACCGACGGCCTTGTTCCACTCCCAGGCGGCACCGACGTAGTCGCCGCGCCCCCACTTGTCACGCGCGCCCCGGGAGTCCCGCTCCCACCGGTCGGCGATGCGGCGCCCGCTCTCGACGGGCCGGAGCACGGTATCGGCGACGCCTTGGAGATCCCGCCCGAGCCCATCACCGAGGAGACCGTCGAGGAAGCCGGGGGTGGTGGAGCCATCGGGGGCGGCGGAGGGAGTGGGAACGTTGGAGCCATCGGGTCCGCTGGAGCCACCGGAGCCACCGGAGCCATGGGAACCACTGGAGCCGTCGGGCCCGCTGGAGCCGTCGGGCCCGCTGGAGCCGTTGGGTCCGCTGGAGCCGTCGGTCCCGCCGGATCTACCCGCGTCGACTCGAGTGGAGGAATCGGCTCCGGCAGATCCACCTCCACCACCAGAGGTGGTGAAGGCATCGGCCTCACCAGTCGCTCCACCCCCGGAGGCACCGCCGGCGCCATCGCTCCCACCCGTGCCGCCCGGGTCACCGCCCCCTCCAGCACCCCCCGCCCCGGAGACTCCCCCGGAACCAGAACTGGAATCAGCGTCGGCACCGGAAGAGGAAGAGAAATCGGCACCCGAGCCGTCATCGCCGAAGCCACCACCACCCCCCGGACCGGCGATGACGTCGCTACCGTACGCAGGGCACGAGCTGCCGGTAAGAGAGCAGATGGCAGCGCGCATCTCCGCGGTCAGCTGCCGCCCGATCCCGGTGGCCGTCATGGCACCGACGAGGGCGACGACCACCAGCACGAGCCCGAGGTACTCCAGCGCACTCTGCCCACCGTCGCGGCGCAGCTTCACCATCCGGGCCAGGCTGAACGGCCGCTGCCCGGCCCGTTCGTCAGGCCCGAGCCGGAACCACCGCCGGCTCTCCGGCCTCACCAGCAGCACGGCGACAGCCACCGGCAGCGCCAGCCGCGCGCCCCCTTGCGCCCCGACCCCACCGCTCAGCTCAGCGAGCGCGCCGAGGACGAACCACACCTGTACGGCGAAGAGCCCGCGCCAGACCCCGACGCCACCGCTGCGGACGTACAGGGACAGCACGCAGGCACTGATGCCGGGTAAGGAGGCGTAGAGCAGTAACCCGAGCAACTGCCCGTCCACGGCATCCACCGAGGACGCCGTCGAGAGAGCACCGATCGCCCCCACCAGCGTGGCCACGAAGAGCAGCTGAACAAGGATCAGGACCGCTTGCAGCGACCGGGGCATGCATCGCCCACCCGACCCCACGGTGGCAGCGCTTACATCGCCGCCGACGGAAACCGCACTTCCTCGTATGCCGGACAAGGGCAGTCCCCTACCTCGTGAGTGGTCGGCACAGCGACAGGTCAGTCACTCCGCGTATGCGACCACACGGGCAGGGGCCCCGACATGGGCCCCAGGACCCAATGAAGGGCTCAAACCCCCTACAGGGAAGGCAAGTTGCTCCAACTTGCCCCAGTCACCGCCCGGATGTCACACCACCTTCCGGCGCCTCGGCCGACCAGAAGTCGGAGTGGATGTTGGGGCGAGGGATGAACTTCGCCTCGGGGTCGAGTGGGGCGGTGGCTTGGCTGGTCGAATCGACCACCTCGGAGTAGCTCACACAAGGAGTGTTTACGTCGAAGTGCACCTGCCCCTTGGCAGCGACGATCAGACTCACCACGAATCCGTCCTTTGTCTCCGCGTACATCGCAGGAGCATCCACGTGATTGTTGACCGCCCTCATGCGATAGCCCTTCTTTCGCCAAAACCGGTCTACTACACCCAGAAGACTGCCCCTCCGCTGAGCGGATACGACGGTCATAACCGTCCTCCTCCGGGTCAGCGTGCAGTTGCCCGTTGTCGTCGGACCGTGCACCCAGCGCACATCCGGCTGAATCTCCGCGAGAACACCGTCGAGAATTTCGTCTGCACGTTCTGCTGCGCTCTGCATATTCATGCTATCGCCTCGTGTCCCAGCGCACCCCACAAGCAAGACTCCCAAGAGAAGGGTCACAAAAGTCGATCGAGCTCGGGCCCTCAACGCGAGTCCCCCATTCTGACCATATGAGAACGCCCTGCAACGATTAACGCCATGTTGTCTACAGAAGTCTTGTCGGCCACAGGATCGAAATACTGCGAGTGTGCCTCCGTGGACAGCCCGCCTCGCCCGACCAGAGGCGGACCGTCCCCCACCTCAAACCTTTTCGCCCCAAAAGACTCGCTGGCCGGATCCTTACCGAACCAGACATCATCGTCCCCCGGGTCGGCAAGGTCGCCGAAGAAGTACGCAGCCGCGGGCCCACCGACCAGCATTTCGGCCGCACCAACAGCGAACTGCTCCTTCGTGGGAAGTTTGGTCACGATGTCGTTGGACGCCGCTCCGACAAAGACGTGCTCCCTGCCCACCCCCAGATCGTCAGCACTGTCGACACCCACCCCCGGGCTCCCCACGAACACGATGTCGTCAACGCCGGGAATTCCGCCCTCCCGTTGTGTGGCTGCTCCCACGGTTCGTGAACCGTAGGAGTGGCCAATGGCTGTCATATGCGGATCCGCCTGCTCATTGGTCGCCGCAAGGCCGCCCATGAACCCACTGAAGGCCTGTCCACCCTCCTCAGCCCTGCCGCCACCGGCAACAGCAAGCGTTCCCAAGCCGTCCGGTGACTGCGGTGCGTCATATCCGAGCCAAGTAATTGCGGCAGTGGATTCCCCATGCCGATTCGAGGCGATAGCAAGATCGCGCGCCCGCCCGAGGTCACCCCTGGCAAATTCTAAATCTAGCGATGTATTGAGCCCCGGAACATAAGCCGCCACATTCCTCGACGTATCCGGATCCCCATACGAAACAATCGCCCGCCCGTTCCCCTGGTCCCCGATACCGAGCAGATACATAGGCGGTTCCCCCGGCTCCGGCACCGCCCGCAGCTGCCGGTCGATCTCCCGCAGTGCCGCCAGCTTCGTCACCGCGTCCGCGTCGTCCCGCCCCTCCAGCTTGCCCATCAGCAACTGGAGGTTGTCCCGGTTCGCCGCGTCCCGGACCAGGGCCGGGATCCCGTCCAGGTTGCCGATCTGGTCCGGGTACACCGCGAGGTACTCCTCGCGCTGTTCATCCGTCAGCCCTTCCCACCACGCCTTGCGCTCGGCCGGAGACGCGTCGTGCGGGATCCCCTGCTTGAGGTACCCGCTCGCCGCCTGCCTCACCGCAGCGGCATCACCCGCCGCGTCCGTCCACGTCGCAGCCGGAACGCTCAGTCCGTCCTCCGCCTTCAGCGCCCGCAGGATCTTCGCGTACCGCCAGTCCACATCGGCCGCCGTGCGCACCGCCCGGCCCACCCGGTCCGCGATGTCCTGGGCCTTTGCGGCGTTCGGGTTGGGTGCGACGAGCCCGGAAGGGGTGGCCAGACCCGGATTGGGGACCCCGTACGCCCTGCCGCCGGCCAGCGGCTTCCCGTCGACCAGGCCCTCCCCCGCCGCCGGGTACGTCACCGAGCCGTCCGGGTGCACCGTGAACTTCAGGGCCGCCGCATCGTCGAGCGCCTCCCGGAGAGCGCGCTGCTGGGCCTTGATCTCATGGGCCAGGCTGTTCAGCGCGGTTCGCAGCAGCCCGCACTCCGTATAGATGTACTGGAAGTTCGTCGACAGCCGGCGCAACCGCCTCACCGCTGCCCGCGCCGCCTCGCCCTTCTGCGTCCTCCGCAGGTCGTCGACGAGCTGGGTGTCGATGCGGTCCCGGGCGGCGTCGGCCCGGTTACCGGCCCGGCCCCACCCGTCGGCCGCCTCCTCCAGCTCGGCGCACATCACCTCACGTAACTTCGCCCACGTCAGCGTCGTCCCCAGCCGGCTCAGACCACCCGCTCCACCGGCCCCGCTCACCTCTCCGCCCCCGCACGCGCACCCTCACCCACACGCGCACCCGCTGCCGCGCCTGCCCCCGCTGCCGCGCTTACCCCTGCCCCCACAGCCGCGCCCGCCACCTCCACCCGGCCGAAGGCGCTCCTGACGGCTTCGTTCACCTCGGACTGGGTGGCGGCCACCGCCCGCAGCTTCCCGGTCAGGCTCCGGCACTCGTCGCGGGCGGTCTCGATCCGCCGCTCCCACGAGGCCCGTACGGTACCCAGCTCGGCGAGCGCCGACAGCTCGCCGGCCCCGGCCGCGAGGCCCTGGTGCGCATGCGCCAACTCGGCCATCACCGGCCTGAGGTGTGCGACCAGACCCTCGGTACCGTCGGCGGCCCGCATCCACGGCCCGTCACTGTGCTTCAGGTCACCGCCACCACCACCACCGCCACCGCCGCCGCCGCCCGCACTGCCGCGAGGCTCGACCCACCACCACGGCCGGTCTCCGCCCGGCTGCGCCAGCACTCCCGCTCCGCCCGCACCGCCCACACCCATCACCCCGTTCCTCGATCGTGGAGCGGCACTGTGCCAAACACGGCATGGCCGACGTGCCGCCCACCTGCACGGCGGGGCAGCAGCGGCGGGGGCCGGCGGCCCGTGATCCCGGGGCTTCCCTGCGCACCAGGTGAACAGGGGATTCACCCGGACGATGGACGCGGGTCTCCCCTCCTCCCCGTACGGCAGCCGCCCCTGACGGCGCATCGCACCGGCTCACCGGCGCACCGGCAGCCCTCGAACGGCGCATACGAACACGCCGTGCCCCACGAACGCTGCAACCGCACCGGGAACCCATGGCCACCGTCGTTGCTCGCGGTCACACCGCGTGATACACAGAGTGACCAGGCATATGCGTGCGGGTATCGGGACGAGCCGCAGGTCAGGGCGGCCGTGTCGGTCGAACGTGCGAGATCCGGGTAAAGAGACCGGGAAGGCGTCGTGCGAGGGCGGTTTCATCAGCGAAGATAGAAGGCAATCCGTGCCACGCGGGCGCGGAAAGCTAACTACCCAACAGGGGCGGTGACTTACATGATCCTGGCAGCAGAGAAGGGCGACATCACCACCATCATCGGCGGAATCGCCCCCAACTGGGGGCCGTTCGGCACGCTGGGCAACGAGGCGCGCATCATGATCGAGGTGGTGATGGCGATCGCCATCCTGCTCTGCCTCGGCATCGCGATCTGGGGCGCGGCGAAGCAGCGCATCGGGGCGACGGCGCTACGCGACACGTTCAGCGCGGAACAGGGCAAGGGCCTCATCGTGGCGGGCCTGACCGGGGTCTTCATCATCGGCTCCCTGGGCACGCTCTTCACCATCGTGTACGGAATGGCTGTCTGACCTCCCGTCGGCCAGCCCGCACCGGGCCGTCCCCGCCCGCTCCCCACCATCCGTCCGTCGCGCCCACCGGCTGAGGTTGCGTCTCCCTGATGTCGAGTCACTCCACCGCGCTCACGCGGCAACCAGCACAGCTACCGTCGTCATGCGCGGAACCGCACACGACAGAGGGAGCGAACGCGGCATGAGTCCCGGCGACGAGCACGACTATCGCGGCATGGACCAGGGCGGGCGCGCGGACGACCCGTACAGCACCCTCGGCGGCACCCGCCAGACCCGTACCCGTCTCCCGGACGGCGACGCGGGCCATCCCCACACCCGTCGGCCCGTCCGGAACTCGCGCTCCCTCGTCATGATCACCGGCGTGGTGGTCCTCCTCATCGCCGCCATCGCCCTCGCCAACCGGGGCGGCACCAGCGACGACAACGCCTCCCCGGACACGAAGAGCCCGGGGGCCGCGGGCCCGGCCCCCACCGCCGCCACCGGCACCAAGCCGGTCCAGGGCAAGAACGGAACAATCGCCTCCGGCTTCGCCCACGACGAGCAGGGGGCGCAGAGCGCGGCGGCGAACTACGCGGTGGCGCTGGGGTCGGCCGAGATGTTCAACGCGGAATCCCGCCGCGACATCATTCAGACGACGCACGACCCCGCGGTGGCCCCGGAGCTCCAGGACAACCTGGACGCCGCCTACTCCCCCGGGTTCTACGAGAACGTCGGGCTCAACGACGACGGCAGCGCCCCCACCGGGCTGACCTTCGTCTCACGGACCGTCCCGGTCGGCACCAAGGTCATCAAGATGGAGACCGACGCCGCCACGGTGGAGGTCTGGTGCACCGGTCTCGTCGGACTGGCCGGACAAGGCTCCACCAAGCCTGTCACCGAGACCTGGTTCACCATCTCGCAGGAGCTCAAGTGGGTCGGCGGAGACTGGAAGATCTCGTCGTCGAGCCAGACGGAGGGACCGACACCGGTCAACGGTGACAACCGTGCCTCCACGGCCGACGAGATGGCCGAAGCGGTTGATGCTTACGGAGGCTTCACCTATGCCCGATAGCCGCCGGTTCCGCCTCTCCTCGCTGCTCGGTGCCGCAGGCCTCGCGCCTGCCGCGCTGGTCGCCATGGCACCGCGCGCCGCCGCGGATCCCACGCCGACCCCGACCCCCGCTCCCAGCGAGAGCGACAACGCTTGCGACCTCATCGTCGGAATGGCCCGGGACTACTGCGAGGACGACGACAACGCCCGCAGCGGCTCGCTCGCTCCGACCGACCTCAACACCCCTGGCGACCCCCTCGCCTCCCTGGCCCAAGGCTGCGCCGACGCCGCGGCCTGGATCGTCGGCAAGCTCAGCGAGGCCGTCGACTCCACGGCCAACGTCGACTTCACCAACCCCAAGTTCCTCCAGCAGTACGCCGTCATCTTCGCGGCCTCCACCATCCTCACCCTCGTCCTCTGGCTCCTCGCCGTGGCCAAGCGCGCCATCCGCGGCGTCCCCCTCACCACCGCGATCTCCGAGGCCGTCGGCTTCCTCTGGCTCACCGTCCTCGCCTCGGCCTTCACGCCGCTGATCCTCTACACGATCGTCTCCGCCACCGACGGCGTCACCGACGTCATCGCCTCCTCCACCGGCGGCCAGACCGACGTGTTCTTCGGCTCGTTCGCCGAGGCCCTCAAGAAGGGCACCGACATCGGCGGCGGACCGATCATGCTGATCGTCGTCTCGCTCGTCTCGATCGTCGCGGCCGGCGTCCTGTGGCTGGAGCTCGTCATCCGCGCCGCCCTGCTCTACGTCGGCGCCCTGCTCGGCATCGTCGTCTACGCCGGCCTCGTCGACAAGAACATGTGGGGCCACGTCCGCCGCTGGGCCGGCATCATGATCGCGGTGATCATGGTCAAACCGGTCATCGTCATCGTCCTCGGCCTCGCCGGAGCACTCTCCGCCGGCGACGGACCCGACGCCTTCTCCGCCGTCGTCTCCGGCCTCGCCATCATCCTGCTGGCCATCTTCGCCTCCGCCATGATCTACCGCTTCGTCCCCGGCTTCGGCGACGAGATCCAGGGCGCCCGCACCAACCGCAAGCAGGCCACCGACGGCGCCCAGGCCGCCGCCCTCATCAGCTCCCCGGCCGCCCTCGTCTCCCAGGGCATCAAGACCCACAGCGGCCGCACCGAGCAGGGCGGAGGCGGCGGAGGCGGCGGTGCCCGCCCCGCCAACCCGGCCAGTGGTGGCGTCGCCGCACACAGCTCCCGTACCTCCGGAAGAGGCGGGGCCGGCGGCGGATCTGTCCCCTCCGCCGCCCCCTCGCCCCGCAGCGGGTCCGCACCCACATCCGGGACCCCCCACAGCAGCCGTCCCTTCCGGGGAGGCGGCTCAGGCACCACAGGTAACTCGAGCACAGGAGGTGGAGGGCGTTGACGACTCAGTCCCACACGATGACGCCCCGCCGTACGTATCTCATCGGCCGCGCCCGGCCGAACGCGATCGTCGGCAAGAACCGCGAGACCGGCGAGATCGCCCTGATCATCGTCGGCGCGTTCCTCGGCATGATGAGCGGCCTCCTCGTCCCCGTCCTCTCCTTGCGCATCGTCTGCCTCGTGGGCTTCCCCCTGCTGGCCCTCGCCATCGTGTACGTCCCGTACAAGCAGCGGACGTTCTACAAGTGGTTCGAGATCAACCGCAGCTTCAAGCGCTCCCTGCGCCGCGGCACCGCCTACCGCTCCGGCGCCATGGAGGCGGGCGTCAGCTCCGACGGCCGCGAGGTCGAGATCGGCCCGCCCCCCGGCATCGGCCGCATCAGCTGGCTCGCCGCCCCCTTCGGCCCCGACGAGATCGCCGTACTCCTCCACGCCGACCGGCGCACCGTCACCGCCGCCATCGAGATCGAGGGCCCCGGCGTCGGCCTGCGCGACAGCGAGGACCAGGAGGCCCTGGTCGACCGGTTCGGCACCCTCCTCAAGCACGTGGCCAACGGCGACGGCTTCGTCACCCGCCTCCAGATGCTCGCCCGCACCCTCCCCGCCGACCCCGACGCCCACGCCAAGGACGTCGCCCAGCGCGGCGACAAATCGGCCCCCGGCTGGCTCCAGGACTCCTACGACCAGCTCCAGTCCATGGTCTCCACCTCCAGCGAGCAGCACCGCGCCTACCTCGTCGCCTGCATGCACTACAGCCGCGAACTGGCCGCCGAGGCCAACGCCATGGCCCGCGCCGCCCGCCCCCACGGCGGCCGCAAGCTCGACCGCGACGCCGGACTCGCCGTCGTCATGGCCCGCGAGCTCACCGACATCTGCGCCCGCCTCGCCGAGGCCGACATCCGGGTGCGCCAGCCGCTCGGCCAGAGCCGCCTGGCCTCCCTCGTGCACTCCATGTACGACCCCGACCACCCCATCGACCACATCCAGGCGATGACCAAGCGCAACGCCTGGCCCGCCGAACTGGACGCGGTCGAACCGACGTTCCTCCAGGCCAAGACACGCGAGTCCACCACCCGCGCCCCCTGGTGCCACGCCACCGCCTGGGTGAAGGAGTGGCCGATGACCCCCGTCGGCGTCAACTTCCTCGCCCCGCTCCTCGTCCACACCCCCGACGTCATCCGCACGGTCGCCGTCTGCATGGACCTCGAACCCACCGAGGTCGCCATCGAACGCATGCTCACCGAGAAGACCAACGACGACGCCGAGGCCAGCCGCCAGGCCAAGATGAACCGCACCGTCGACCCCCGCGACATCGCCGCCCACGGCCGGCTCGACCAGCGGGGTGAAGATCTCGCCAGCGGCGCGGCCGGAGTGAACCTGGTGGGGTACATCACGGTGTCGTCCCGTTCACCCGAGGCCCTCGCCCGCGACAAGCGGACGATCCGCGCCTCGGCCGGCAAGTCGTATCTCAAGCTGGAGTGGTGTGACCGCGAACACCACCGCGCCTTCGTGAACACGCTCCCGTTCGCCACCGGCATCCGCCGCTGACACAGACCCCCGGACACCCCGGCACCCCGGCACCCCGGCACCCGGCACCCCGGCACGCAGACACCCGGACGCCCGGAGATCCGGACACCCGGACACCCGAACACCCGGACACCCGGACACCCGGACACCCGGACACCCGGACACCCGCCGAGAACACCGAACCCACCCCGCAGGAAGAGAGGGCACCACGCCATGCGAGACCCCCTGTCCGCATTGTCGGATGCCTTCACCTCCTTCCTCTTCGGCAAGGTGGAGACGACCCGCCTCCCCGTCCGTACGTCGACGGGCCAGGCCCAGGCCGTCTACCTCCCCACCGCCGCCCCCGGCCTCGGCGACTCCGGCGTGATCATCGGGCGCGAGGTCTACAGCGGCAAGGGCTACATCTACGACCCCTTCCAGCTGTACGGGCAGCAGCTCCCCGCCCCCCACTGGCTCGTGCTCGGCGAGTCCGGCAACGGCAAGTCCGCGCTGGAGAAGACCTACGTCCTGCGCCAGCTCCGCTTCCGCGACCGCCAGGTAGTCGTCCTGGACGCCCAGGGCGAGGACGGCGTCGGCGAATGGAACCTCATCGCCCAGGAGCTGGGCATAACCCCCATCCGCCTGGACCCCACCGCCGCGCTCAACGGCGGCATCCGCCTCAACCCCCTCGACCCCTCCATCACCACCACCGGCCAGCTCGCCCTCCTCCGTACGATCATCGAAGTCGCGATGGGCCACGGACTCGACGAGCGCTCCGGCTTCGCGCTGAAGGTCGCCCACGCCTACGTGACCGCGACCATCACCGACCGCCAGCCGGTCCTGATGGACATCGTGGAGCAGCTGCGCCACCCCAAGCCCGAGTCCGCCGAGGCGATGAACGTCGACCTGGACGACGTACGGGCCTGGGGCCTGGACGTCGCCCTCGTCCTGGACCGCCTCGTCGACGGCGACCTGCGCGGCATGTTCGACGGCCCCACCACCGCCGGCATCGACCTGGACGCACCCCTCATCGTCTTCGACCTCTCGCACATCGACCGCAACTCGATCGCGATGCCCATCCTGATGGCGATCGTCGGCGTCTGGCTGGAACACACCTGGATCAGGCCCGACCGCAAGAAACGCATCTTCCTGGTCGAGGAGGCGTGGCACATCATCAACTCCCCCTTCGTCGCCCAGCTCTTCCAGCGCCTGCTGAAGTTCGGACGCCGCCTCGGCCTCTCCTTCGTCGCCGTCGTCCACCACCTCAGCGACGTCGTGGACGGAGCCGCCGCGAAGGAAGCGGCGGCCATCCTCAAGATGGCCTCCACCCGCACGATCTACGCCCAGAAGTCGGACGAGGCCAGAGCGACCGGCCGGGTCATCGGGCTGCCCCGGTGGGCGGTCGAGATCATCCCGACCCTCACCCCGGGCATCGCGGTCTGGGACGTCAACGGCAACGTACAGGTCGTCAAACACCTGATCACCGAGGCCGAACGCCCCCTGGTCTTCACCGACCGCGCCATGACCGAGGGATCGACGGACGATCTGCTCCCCGAGGACGTCCGCGCCGCTGAACTGGAGGCGGAGCAACGGGCGGCCCGGATCGAGAACCAGCAGCGTATGGACGAGACGTCCCGGTCCACGGTGGCCTGACATGGCACACCAGGCACCACACGGACCGGCACCGGAGCAGCGCCCCCGCCACACACCCCGGAGCCGCCCCCACCCGGGGCCCCACCCCGGAGGCTCCCGCAGCGGTGGCGTCCCCGACGGCCTGCTGGTCGGGCTGCTCGGCTTACTGGTCGCGGCGACCGTGCTCGCCTGGACGGCCACCGGCCTGGCCGGCCTCCTCGCGCACGGGGCCTGGCCGGACGGCGTCACGTTCACCCAGACCCCCCTCGCCCTGCGCGAACTGGCCACCGCCCCCCAGGACCTCCCCGGCGCCTGGCCCCACACGCCCGCGTCACAGCTCTCCGGCTACGGCCTGTTCTGGGGCCTGTTCATCGGCGAGCTGATGGTGCTGGTGGTCCTGACCGTGTTCGTCCTCGGGGTCCTGGCCCGCTGGCGGATCGTACGGGAACGGCGCCGCGAGGAACGCCTGTACGGGACACCCGACGAGACGCCCGAGGCCGACGAGGCCTACGAGCCCCACCGGCCCGACCGCTCCCACGAGGTCCCCGCCCCCGCCCCCGCCCGACCTTCGCCACCGTCACCGGAACCTGAACCGGAACCGGAACCGGAACCGGAACCGGCACCCACCCCACCCCCGCTGACCAAGACCCCAGCAGACCCACCCCACCCCACACACGAAGCACCGCACCAGACACCGCAAACACCCCCCGGAACACCGACCACCCCCACCCCCTTTCCCCTCGCCCTCCCCGCCCCCCGCACCCCCCTCCTCGTCTACGCCACCGCCCCCGCCCGGCGCCCCACCGTCGTCCAGGCCGTCCAGGACGCCGAGGGCCCGGCCCTGGTCGTCACCTCGGACCCCACGGTCTGGGCCGAGACGAAGGACACCCGCGCCAAGCTCGGCCCCGTCCTCGTCTACGACCCCGGCCACCTCTGCGACACCCCGGCCCGCCTCCACTGGTCGCCCACCACGGGCTGCGAGCAGCCGGACGCGGCCGCCGTACGCGCCGCCGCCCTGCTCGCCCCGGTCCGCCCGCAGGCCAGGATCGACGTGGCGGTGGCCGACACCGCGCAGACCCTCCTCCAGTGCTGGCTGCACGCCGCAGCGGTGGACGGCCGCCCGTTCCGCCAGGTCGCCCGCTGGGCCTCCGGGGCCGGCGCCCACGAACCCGTACGCATCCTCCGTACGCACCCCAAGGCCGCCTCCGGACTGGCCGGGCTCCTGGAGTCCGCGCTCACGGCCTATCCGGAACGGCGCGAAGTGGCGCAGGAGTTGAACGTACGGGCCTTCTCGGCCCTCTCCTCCGTGCACATCCGCGAGGCCTGCACGGCAAACCGATCGGATTCGGCCGCGCTGGCATCTTTTGCCCGCGAGGGGGGAACGCTCTATGTGGTGGGTGAACCCATCGAGGATCCCCGCACCCGCCCCGGCGCGATGCCCCTCCTCACCGCGCTCGCCTCACACGTGGTCGAGCACGGCCGCCGCATGGCCGCACGGTCATCCGACGGTCGGCTCGACCCACCAATGACCCTGGTCCTGGACGACGTGGCCGCCGTGGCCCCGCTCCCCCAGCTCCCCGAACTGCTGGCGAAGGGCCAGGACCTGGGCCTGCCCACCATCGCCCTGCTCCGCTCCCGGGAGCAGGGCCGGGCCCGCTGGCAGCAACACCTGCACGCCCCGACCCCGGGCACCACCTGACAGACCGGCGCAGGACCGGGCCGGCAAAGGCCAACAAGGACACGCAGAGCCCCCCACGGAGGGCAACGCGGAGCCGGGCCGGCAGCCCCCGGCTCAAGCGCGACCGGACCCCGCCTACAACCCCCGCCCCCGCCCCCGCCCCCGCTCCATCACATACTCCAACTCCCACTCACCCTGCCCACCCGGCCCGTCCGGCTCGCCCCGCATCGGCATCCGCTGCCCCGACGGTACGAACCCGAACCTCCGGTAGAACGCCGCGGCCCGCGGGTTGTTCTCGTGCACATACAGGCGCACCCGCTCCAGCCGGGGCTCGGACAGCGACCAGGCCCAGTCGACGGCCGCCCGGAACAACGCGTCGCTCACCCCGGCCCCCCGCACCTCCGGCCGCACGAAGACACCGACGAGATGCCCCTGGTGCACCGCCGCAGGCTCCCCGAAGCGCACGTCGTCCTCCGGGCGCTCGATCAGCACGGTGACCGTGCCCACCCACTCCCCCTCGGGCGACTCCGCGACGAACTGCCGTACGTTCCTGCCCTCGGCCGCCGCGGCCGTACGGTCCCGCCAGAACGCGTCCGGCCGCGCCGCCCCCTCCTCGTACGACTCCAGGAACGCCACGGGAGCCGCCGGGTCCTTCAGGGCCTCCAGCCGCAGCTGCCTGGCCAGCGGCCACTCCTCGGCCCGCACGGAACGCATCACATAGTCCATGGCCCGATCCTCGCCCCCGCCCGCGCCCCGCTCAACCGACTAAAGCCACCGGACCCCGGCCGCCGTCGTACCCCGGTACTACGCCCCCGCCCAGGTCCCGCCCCCGGTCGGACGACCTCCCCGGCGCGGCTCCGTAGCGTCGACGGCATGATCAAGGCATACGGACTCACCAAGCGGTACGGCGACAGAACCGTCGTCCAGGACCTCGACTTCACGGTCCACCCCGGTACGGTCACCGGCTTCCTGGGCCCCAACGGCGCCGGCAAGTCCACCACCCTGCGCATGCTCCTCGGCCTCGATACGCCGACGCGCGGCCGGTCCACGATCGGCGGTCGGGCCTACGCCGCCCATGGAGCGCCCCTCACCCAGGTCGGCGCCCTGCTGGAGGCCCGTTCCGTGCACCCCGGCCGGTCCGCCCGCAACCACCTCCTGGCGCTGGCGCACACGCACGGCATCCCGCGCGACCGCGTCGAGGAGGTCATCGCCCTCGCCGGTCTGACCGGTGCCGCCGACCGCCGGGTCAAGGGCTTCTCGCTCGGTATGGGCCAGCGCCTGGGCATCGCCGCCGCGCTCCTCGGCGATCCGGCCACCGTCATCCTGGACGAACCGGTCAACGGCCTGGACCCGGAGGGCGTGCTCTGGATCCGCACCCTGCTCAGGTCCTTGGCCGCCGAAGGCCGTACGGTCCTCGTCTCCTCCCACCTGATGGGCGAAATGGCCCTCACCGCCGACCACTTGATCGTCATCGGCCGAGGCAGGCTCCTCGCGGACACGACGGTCGACGAGCTGGTCCGGCAGGCGGGCGGCGCGTCCGTGAAGGTCGTCACCCCCCAACCTGACGACCTACGCGGGCACTTGGCGGCGCCGGGCCTGGACATCACCACGGCCACCCCCAGCACGACCACAGCGGGAACCACCCCCACCACGACCGCGACCACAGCGCGAACCACGCCCGCGGCCTCACTGCACGAACTCCACATCCGCGGCACGGAGGCGGCCCACATCGGCGCCGTCGCCGCGGCACACGGGATCACCCTCCACGAACTCACCCCGCAGAGCGTCTCGTTGGAGCAGGCGTTCATCGACCTCACCCAGGACGCGGCCGACCACCGGTCACAGCCACCGGCGACCACACCCCCCGCCCGCCCCCTCACCGGAGCCGCAGCATGACCACGACACCCCACACCGCCACCCCCACGCGCCCGACTCCCCCGAACCACAGCGCCTCGAACCACATCACTCCACGCCCCACCACTCCGTACCGCATCACCCCGACCCGCGTCCTGCGCTCCGAGTGGCACAAGCTCCGGACCCTGCACTCCACTTGGATCACCCTCACGACAGCGGCCGCGCTCATCCTGGGCGTCGGCCTGATCATGGGCGGGACCTACACCTCCGGCGGCGGGGACTCCGACATCGACACCGTCGTCCTCACGCTGTACGGGAGCCTGCTCGGCCAGATCGGTGTCATCGTCCTGGGCATCCTGGTCACCGCGGGCGAGTACGCGACCGGCATGATCCGCTCCTCCCTCACCGCGGTCCCCGCCCGGCTCCCCGTGCTGTGGGCGAAGGCCGCGGTCTTCGCCGCCACCGTCTTCACGGTCATGTTCGCGACCGCCCTGACCACCTTCGCCACGGCCCAGCTCTTCCTCCACGACACCGACCAGGCGGCCTCGCTCACCGACCCCGGAGTCCTGCGGGCCGTGGCCGGCAACGCCGTCGGCATCACCCTGCTCAGCCTGATCGCCCTCGGCCTGGGCTCACTGCTGCGCTCCGTACCGGGCGCGATCGGCGCGTTCATCGGCGGGGTGATGATCCTCCCCCAGGTGCTCGGAATGCTCCCGTACGCCGCCGTCGAGCGCGCCCTCACGTACTTCCCCACCCAGACGGCCGGCGTCCTCGGCTCCGCCACCCCCCTGCCGAACGCCGCCGCCCCCGGCCCGGCCCTGCTGGCCCTGTGCCTGTGGGTGGCGGCGACACTGGCGACGGCAGCCCTGGCCCTGCGCCGACGGGACGCCTGACCACCCCGCCCCTTCCCCCACACCCGCAGGGAGAATGAACAGGTGACGGACCAGGACCACTTCACCGCTGCCAAGACCAAGGCCAAAACAGACACAGCCACGAAAGCCGACACGGAAACGGCCACTGGCACCGGCACCGGCACGAACACCAGCACCGCCACCACCACAGGCGCCGCCACAGGCACCGGCACCGGCACAGCCGCCGTCACACTCACCCGGGCCATCCACACCGGTCTGGACCGGGGCCGTCGTGCAGGCCGCCTTCCTCCAGCTGATCCCGGTCTTCCAGATCGCGTCGCGCTTCCCTCTTCGGCGGCTCGGGGCCGCCGGGCTCGTCCTCTGCGCCCCGGTCGCGGTCGGCGCGGCCCGCGTCCCTGGCACCTGGAACCAGCAACTTGCCTCGTACCTCTGGGGATTCGCCTTCGTCGCACTCCTGGGCATCGCGGTACGCACCCGCCGGGACTACACCGAGGCCCTGGTCGAACGGGCACACCGGCTCGAACACGAACGTGACCAGCAGGCCCGCCTCGCCGCGGCCGCCGAACGCACCCGCATCGCACGGGAGATGCACGACATCATCGGTCACAACCTGTCCGTCATCACGGGCCTGGCCGACGGCGGGTCGTACGCGGCCGCCAAGAGCCCCGAACGGGCCGCCCAGGCCCTGGAGGCGATCGGCACCACCAGCAGGCAGGCGCTGTCCGAACTCCGCCGCCTCCTGGGCGTCCTGCGCGACGACCACCCCGACGCCGACCGCGCCCCGCAGCCGACCCTCGACGACCTGGCCCCCCTCGTCGACCGGGTCCGCCGCGCGGGCCTCCCCGTACACCTGGAACTCCACGGCGACCCCAGGCCTCTCACCCCGCTCACCCCGGGCCGGCAACTGACCGTCTACCGGGTGGTCCAGGAGTCCCTGACCAACACCCTCAAGCACGCGTCCCCACCCACCGACGCACCCCTGTCCGCGACGGTGACCCTGACCTACACGCGTACCCATCTCGACGCCCACATCACGGACACAGGCACAGGCCGAGGCCCCAGCCCCAGCCCCAGCCCCGCACCAGACGAACAAGCCACACTCACACCCACGCCCGCCCCCACCACCCCCGGCCAAGGCATCATGGGCATGCGCGAACGCGCGTCGCTCTACAACGGCACGATCGAAGCCGGCCCCCTGCCGGACCACGGCGGATGGCACGTACGCCTCCGCCTCCCCCTGGAGGACCGCCCCCAGTGACGACCGTACTCATCGCGGACGATCAGCCGATGCAGCGCTTCGGCTTCCGCATGCTGCTGGAGAGCCAGGACGACATGACGGTCGTCGGCGAGGCGGGCAACGGCACGGAAGCCATCGACCTCATCGCCCGGCACCAGCCGGACGTCACCCTGATGGACATCCGCATGCCCGGTCTGGACGGGATCGAGGCGACCCGCCGCATCATCAGGTCGGGCTCCCGCACCCGCATCCTCATCGTCACGACGTTCGACCTCGACGCGTACGCGTACGACGGCCTCCGCGCCGGAGCCAGCGGCTTCCTCGTGAAGGACGCCCTGCCCGATGAGCTCCTCGCCGGCATCCGCGCGGTGGCGGCCGGCGATGCGGTGGTCGCCCCCTCCCTGACCCGCCGCCTCCTGGACGCCTACGCCCACCACCTGCCCGCCACGCCGGGCGCCGCACCGGGCACGGTGGACTCCCGCCTCACCGCCCTGACGGAAAGGGAGCGGGAAATCCTGACGGTGATCGGCCAGGGCTGGTCCAACACGGAGATCGCCACCCGCCTCCACCTGGCGGAGTCCACCGTGAAGACGCACGTCACCCGCATCCTCGCCAAGACGGGGGCACGAGACCGCGTACAGGCGGTCATCCTGGCCTACGACAGCCGACTGGTGACGCCCTCGTAGCCTGAAATCCGAAATCCCGCAGCCCTCATCGAGCTTCTTCAGCCTGCACAAGCGCATGCGGCAGGTCGAGTGCGGCAGGATGGATGACCGACGAGTCCTCCGAGCAAGGTGATGGAGACGTCAGACATCTCGATCAACAGCCCGAGGGCCTCGCTCGTTGCGCTTCACGGTCCATCACTGTGACTGAGCGCTTCATCTGCCGATACCCACGACATGAAGCGCTCACGCGGAACCGAAACCCCCGGGGTCAGTCCTGATCCTGGGGGTACTGGGCTGCGTACCAACTGGAGTCGATGGCGGGGTTGCGCAGAGCTCCCCAGAAGCGTTCGTCCGGTATCGGCGGCAGCGGAGGACTGCCGAGGTCCGCATGGAGATCCGTACGCCAGTCGACAGTGAAATGACTGCGGATTTCCGCGCTCTCGCACACGGACCTGTAGGGGGATCCCCAGATCCCGAGGGCTATCTTCTCCGCGGCCCACCTGAGAGTGGCGTCGCGGCCGGTGTCGGCCTGCGCGAGCACCGCGCGGAGTCGCAAAGCGAGCGGCCCGGTCCGGTCCGGCCGCGGTGGAGCCACACCGCGCTCCCACGCGTCCAGGGCTGACGTGACCTCCGGGTACTTGTTCAGACCCGATTCGACCGCCAGTCTGCGCAACTGCTTCCGCGCGGCCTCAACCACCTGCTCATACGGCAGGATCGCGATCAGCGCACCGAGTTCCTCATGCCCGTCCAGGAAGCTCACGTGGAAGAGGTCGGTGGGGCTGTGGGACAGGTCCAGCTCCGGCAGCTCCTCATCCGGCGCGGGAAGGGGATCGTCGGCACTGCACTCCGGCCTGGGAGCCAGAGGCCCCTCCCAGAACAGCCGGCCGTTGAACGTGACGACACCACCATCCTTGCGGCGCTCAAGCAGGTCGGCCAACTCAGCCAGATACCCACCCAGCGAGTCGGCCTGTCCGAAACTGGTGCCGGTCTCGTCGAAGAACCGCCCGATGGCACCGAAGGAGTCCCGCCCCGTGCGGCAATCCACCAGGAGACCGTCCGACGTCACGTCATAGGAACCGAACTTCACGTAGCTGCGAAGCCAGTAGTCCTCGTCCTCCCCGTCGATGCCTTGGTCAATACCACGCATGAATTCGGTATCCCCGAGGATCCCGCTCACTCCGAGCAGCCGGTCGCCCGTGCTGAACTGGAAAGCCTCAGGTCCCTCCAGCGCCCCGTTGTGTCGGAGGAGTGAAGCGACCAGGTCCGGAGGAAAGGTGACACCCAGTTCTTCTTGCGCTGCCGCGATCTCCTCGTCCCTGGCGGGCGGCTGAAGCGTGGCGAAGGTGCGGGGCGCGTGCTCGCGCAGCCACGCGTCGATGCGAGTCCATGAGGCATGGACCAGGTCTGCTGTCATAGGGCCGACCCTAGAGTCAGCCACTGACAACAGCTTGATCGTCCCTCATCGGCCTGGCCCGCCGTGTTGCCCACCTCGTCCTCCTTGCCCTCGGAGGTATTCGGAAGGGGCGGTAAACGCAGAAAAGCCCCGTGCCAATGGCACGGGGCTTTCCCGGAAAAATTGTTCGGCGGCGTCCTACTCTCCCACAGGGTCCCCCCTGCAGTACCATCGGCGCTGAAAGGCTTAGCTTCC
>NZ_JBEYKR010000065.1:0-39498 GCF_040703535.1 Streptomyces sp. NPDC007346 | reverse complement strand
AATGTGGGGTCGGCCAGTTGCCGCATCGAAGCCTGACGGGTCAGTTCGAGGAACTGACGTCGAATGATCGGCTCGATGTTCATCGCCAACTGGGCAAGACCGGTCCCCCGCATCACGCCGCCTCCCCGTAGGCCCGCAAGTCCCGGTTCGTCGACCACGTGACGCCGCACCGGGGGCACCGGTACAGGTGGCTGACCTGGTCGCCACGCTCGTGCTCGGCGGCCGGCTTGACTTGCCGCTGCGGGCAGTTGGGGCAGTTGTCCGTCACGGTTCTCCTCCGTTCTGGCAGCTGGTGCAGGGCTTCGGGGTGGGGCCGGTTGCGGCGGTGCCGCAGGGCCAGGCGCCGGGGCGGCGGATGTGGAAGCAGGGCTGTTCGGGTTCGGCTTCGCGCTGCTTGGGTGCGGTGGGAGTGATGCCGGCGGCGAGGAGTAACAGGGCTTTGAGGTCGCCTTGTTCGCGGGCAGCGACGATGTCGTCGACGGTCGGCTCCCACATCAGGTCTGAGCCATGTCTACAAATCGGGCATAATGCCCTTGGAACGCGGTGGTGATCGTCGCCGTGGGGCCCCCGCGGTGCTTCCCGACGATCAGGTCGGCTTCGCCGGCCCGGGGGGATTCCTTCTCGTATGCGTCTTCGCGGTGGAGGAGGATCACGATGTCGGCGTCCTGCTCGATCGCCCCGGACTCGCGCAGGTCGGAGACCATGGGCTTCTTCTCGGTGCGCTGCTCGGGTCCGCGGTTGAGCTGGGCGAGGACGACGACGGTGATCTGGAACTCCTTCGCGAGGAGCTTCAGCTGCCGGGACATCTCGGAAACGGCGACCTGACGGGACTCGGCACGGGGCGCCTGCATCAGCTGGAGGTAGTCGACGACGACGAGCCGGAGCCCTTCGGTGCGGACGAGGTTGCGGACCCGGCCGCGGAGGGTGGCCATGGACAGGTTCGCTTCGTCGCTGATGTGGAGCGGTGCCGCAGCGATGGCCGGTGACCGGGTGGCCATGCGGCGGGTGCCGTCTGCGTCGTCACCGACGACGCCCTGCTTGATGTGGTGGAGGGCGACTCGGGCTTCGGCGGAAACGATGCTGATGCCGAGCTCTTTGTTGCCCATTTCGAGGGACTCGAACAGGGTCGGGATGTTGTGGGTGATGGCGGCGGCCCTGGCGAGGCCGAGCCCGAAGGTGGTTTTGCCCATGGCGGGGCGGGCGCCGACGACGACCATCTGGCCGGGGGCCCATCCGCCGCAGAGGAGCCCGTCGAGGTCGATGAACCCGGTGGGGATCTTGTCGTCGTTGGTGGGCGGTGTGGTGGCCCGCTCGAAGACGCCGGCGAGGAGGTCGCCGACGAGGGTGGTTTCGGTGCCGGTGGTGGCGCGGATGACGCCGTCGAGTTCGGCCTGTGCGGCGGCGACGTCCTGGTCGGGGTCGAACGCCGGGGAGTTGCCGCGGAGGATGGAGGCGTGGCCGTGGGCGACCATGCGGGCGGCGACGGCTTGGCGGGTGATGCGGTCGGCAAAGTAGCCCTCGGATCCGGGCTGGGCGTGGTTGTACAGGTCGCGTAGCTGGTCTTCGGTGAAGGGGACGCTGAGGATGCGGCCGTCGGCGCGCCATGCCTGGAGTTGGCGGGCGACGGGGATGTAGCGGATCTCGCCGTGCTTGAAGGTGGAGGCGAGTTCTTCGACGGCGAACCAGACCCACCGGTAGCGGTCGTCGACGATGTCGGCGGGGTCGAAGCCGGTGGCGGCGAGTTCGTCGACGGTGGTGGGGCGGGCCATGGCGGTGGCGACGAGGATCTTTTCGGCTTCGAAGTCGGCGGGATTGCCAGGCAGGGTGGCCCGGTCGTCGACGGGGGTGGTCTCCCACATGTCGGTGGTCATGCGCTGGTCTCCTTGGTGCGGGCGTTCTCGTAGCGGTTGCGGGCGGCGATGAACTCGGCGTCGGTGCCGCCTCGGTCGGGGTGCGCGGCGGCCATGGCCGCCTTCAGCTCACCGAGGTCCGGACTGGCGACCCGATCCAGGTCGGGCGGGCTCAGGTGGAGGTGGAAGTCGGGGGACCACCACCCGCGGGTCCGGGAGTAGATCTCCCCGTCGGCCTCGATGCGCTGCCGATCAACGAACCCGGTGGCCACGGCCTGGCCGTCGTCACGGCGGGCGTAGTAGATCCGCTTCGGCGTCTTCTTCGTGATGCGGAACTTCACGACACGGGGCGGTTCATAGAACCGGGAGTCGTCGGCGACGCTGCTGTCGACGCCATACAGGTACTCGACCCGCTCGGGTGCAGCGCTCATGCCGCTTCACCGCCCTGCCGCCGGTCGGCGCCCGCAAGGTGCACGACCCCGCCCCGGAAGATCTCCGCGGACCGGGAGGTGACCCGCTCCCCCACGATGTGGCTGATCTGGCTGGGCTTCACATCGCTGGTGATCAGGATCGGCAGCCGGTTGATGTACCGCTCGTCGAAGATTTCGTAGAGCCGTTCCTGGGTCCACCCGGTCGGGGAGACGCGGGCGGCGGCCACGTCGTCGATGTACAGCAGGTCCGCGGTCTGGAGCTGCTTCATGAGCCGCTTGGGGCTGCCCCCGTTGTCGTCGGGCCGCAGGGCATCGAACAGGGCGGTGGACCGCCACGTCTGGACGATGGGGGTACCGCGGTAGTCGCCGGCGAACTGCTGGCCGACCCAACGGCGGGTGGCCTGCCACGCGTTGTGGGTCTTCCCGACACCCAACGGCCCCCAGAGGAACAGGCTGGTGGGTGCTCCGTCGGCCTGGTCGGCCCACTGGGCGACGTGGTCGTTGAGGTAGATGCGGCGGCGGTACAGGAGCGGGATCTGGTCGTCGAACGCGGCGAGGGCCTGGGTGCGGCGTTCGTTGAGCCAGGAGCCCATGGGGGTCTCGTCAGGCGAACTGGCTGTCATTGGCGATCTCCTCGTCGGTCAGGTTGCGGGGGGTGGTCGGCGGGCCGGCTTGGCCGCGGTTCTGTTCGTTGGCGGCCTGCCGGCGGAGGGTGGGGAACTTCTCGCGGAGCTTGGCTGGGCTGAGGATGTGGGCGTTCCAGAAGTCGCTGGCGTGGGCCCAGTTGATGGCGGCGATGGCCTGGTCCGGGGTGATGCCGTCGATGTCGAAGAGGCGTCGCATGTCGGTGCGCCACTTGGCGGTGATGCGGGGGCGCTTGTCGCCGCCGTTCTCGATGACGGTGGCGAGGTGCTTGCAGACGCGTTCGACGTCGTGCCGGGGCGGGTCGTCGGAGGACTCCGCAGGAGTTCGAGAAGTCTTTTCTTTTACTTCTGTCTCTGTCTCTGTCTCTGGTTCGTTTTTGCTTCGCGCTTGCTTCGCTTTTGCTGAAGCACTTGCTTCGTGGTTTGCTTCGGCTTCGGAGGAGGCGCGGCGGGACTCCCCGGACCGCTTGCCACCGCGCTGACCTGCGGCTGCACGCTTGGCGCGAAGGTCTGCGACCTCGGCGGAGGAACGCTGGTGCTCCAGGTAGTCGTGGATGACGTAGGCGTCGGGGCCTGCCTGGGGGCAGCTGGGGCAGTCGTGTTCGCCTTCGTGCCACAAGCCAACGCGAACGAGTGCCGAAGCACTTGCTTCGGGTTTGCTTGAGTCGGTGAGGCGGGGCACGAGTCGCCGAGGAAGGACACCGTCGGTGAGCTGCCGAGACGCATAGGCGAGCCCGCAGATGTACAGCCAGCCGGCCTCGCCGCCCGCCTCGATGATCTTCGGGTGGTCCGGCAGACCGTCGTGCACCCGGACATAGGTGCGCTTGTCCTTCTCGGCCATGGGAACTTCCTTCAAGCGGTACGGATGGGTACGGGCTGTCAGCGGTGTGGGGCCCGCGGTCAGGTCAGGTGGGGGCGGGGTCCGGGCGGGGCGTCACGCGGCTTCCACGATGGCCGGCGATGAAGACCGACTTGCCTGTGTGGCGTGCGCGAGGGCCGCGGCGAGCGGCGCCGGGCAGGCGTTCCCGATCTGCTGCGGGATGTCGTTGCCGGACCACGGGTGGTCGGCGGGGAAGCCCTGGAGGACTCCGGCTTCGGCGGCGGTGAACCGCGGGAGCTCGTCGCCGCCCGGGCCGATGATCCGATTGCGGCTGATCTTCCCTGTGACGGTGAATGCCGGTTCCGTGCTGGTGCGGCGCCCGCGGTTCTTGGGGTCGCCGCCGGTGCCGTAGTTGGAGACGACGGTGAACGGCTGGGGCCGGTCGAGGGCGTCGCCCATGGACACCCACGGGAGGAGACGGGGGTCGCCGTCGTGCTGGGGTACGCCCTTGCGGTACGGGCGGTGCGCGGGTTCGGGGAGGGCGACGGGCCCGTTGAGGCTGGCGATGAGGACGGCCCGCCGGCGGGTCTGCGGCACCCCGTACTGCTCGGTGGCGAGGACCCCGGTGGCGACGTGGTAGCCCTCCGCGGTGAGCGCGTCGGCGTACCCGTTCCATACCTGCTGCACCTGCTGCACCTGCTCCAGCACGATCAGCTCGTAGGGGCGGCCGGTTTCGATCGCTTCGAGTGCCCAGCGGAGGGGTTCGAGGACGAGGGCGGTGCGGTCGTCCTCGAACGAGTACGGGGTGGTGTCGCGGGCGGTCATGCGTTTGATCGCGGCGAGGATCCCGGCGAGGGCCAGGCGCCCGGTGCCGCTGCCGGCGACGGTGAAGGTCTGGCAGGGCGGGCCGCCAGCGAGGGCGGTGGCGTCGGGGAAGTCGCGGGGGCCGTGGTTGCGGACGTCGGCGTGGATGGTGGGGAGTCCTGCGGCGCGCCGGGTGGCGACGGCGTTGGGGTCCCATTCGATGCCGGTGCCGTGGATGCCTGCGGCGTGGAGACCGAGGGTCATTCCGCCGGGGCCGGCGAACAGCTCGACGGCTGTGCGGCCGTTCACGCTGCGGCTCCGGCGGTGGCGGTGCAGGCGCCGTCGTACTCGCCGTCCTTGTTGCGCTGGCAGGAGCAGGCCTGCTCTTCGCGGATGTGGGAGCAGCGGTCCTTGCCGGGGATCTCGTCGCCGTCGTCGGTGAAGTAGTCCTCGCAGTCCCGCTCCAGGCACCAGTACGGGCCGACCCAGACCGGCACCAGCTGGTGGTCGGCGTCGGGGTTGGGGACGGTGCCGTTCTTGGGCCGGCGGTGGTCGCGGTCGCGGCAGGCGGACCACGGGACCATGTCGCCCTCTTCGGCCGAGCACTCCAGGCAGGCTTCCCCGGCGGGGGCGTCGAGGCAGATGCGGCCGTCGTCGCTGATGGGGTGCTTGTCGGCCCAGAGGTCGTGGGCTTCGGGGTTGGTGTTCCAGTCGGGGTCGGGGCCGTGGTTGCAGTGGGGGCTGTCGGCGTTCCAGTAGTAGGGGCCGTGCTCGTGCTGGCGCTCGGGCATGGGGTGCTCCTTGAGCTGGGGGTGATTGAGGGCGCACGGAACCAGGCCCGTCGACCGCTCGGTTTCTGCGATCTCTCGACCGCAAACATGAGAATACCGTTCGCATAGCGCGTTCGCGAGCCCTATGCGCGCATGGGTAGCGGAACGGTGTTCGCGCATGGCAGCATGTGTTTCATGGAAGAGATCCGCGACAGGGTGCAGGCCGCCGCGAAGAAGCGCGCGCGGGCCAAAGACGCCTTCACTCGCGCCGACGCAGAGCTGCGAGACCTGCTGGTCACGGCCCGGACCGAGGACATCGGGCCGTCCGAGCTGGCACGGCTCACCGGACTCACCCGCGAGTGGGTTGCGAAGATCGCCCCGGACCCCGCCGCACCCAAGCGCAAGATCGTCGTGCGCCGCAAGAAGCCGGCCGCCGACGACTGACGTCACGTCCCCTCCTCCCTCCCCCGCCACGGCGGGGTTTTGTCGTGCCTGTGGGCGGGCCACGTGTGGTGGCCCGCCCGTTGTCATGCGGCCTGGCTTGTGAGGTGCCAGCCGTGGCAGCTGGGGCACTGGTAGGCGCGCTTCTCGCTCCGGTCGCGGCGTCGGGTGTTGGCGAGTGCGATGCGGGCGTCGAGCTGGTTGCGGTACCGGCGTTTGCCGGTGAGGCAGGTCTTCATGCGGCTGCCGCCTGTCGTGCGTTGATGAGGCGGCGGAGTTCTTTCTGGCCGACGCCGCCCCAGATGCCCCACCGCTGCTGGCTGTCGACCGCGTAGTCGAGGCAGGGACGGCGGACGGGGCAGGCAAGGCAGATGCGTTTCGCGGGGGCTGTGGTGCCGCCCTTCTCGGGCATGAAGAGTTCCGGGTCCGTCTGGCGGCAGAGGGCGTCCTCGCGCCAGGTGTCGTGGGCGATGCTGACGGTGGGGTTCATGCCGCTGCCCGCTTCCTGGCCTTCGCGGCCCGGCTGGCGGCGTTGGCTCCGTCTTTGCAGGTGCGGCACCGGCAGCCGCGGGTGTAGCCGGATCGGCCGTGGGTGGCGCCGCCGATGTCGATCGGGTCGGGGTCCGGGATGGTGACGGGCAGGGCCCAGTCGTTGTCCCGCCAGGCGACGACCGTGTCGCGGGTCACTCCGAGCCGGCGCGCGATCTCTGCGAAGTGGATGCCGCGGTTGTCGAGTTGGCGTGCGGCTTCGATGCGTTCGCCGCGGGTCAGCTGGACGGGTTCGCCGTTCATGGCGTGTTCGATCGCGATGTAGTCGAGGTCGCCGTCGAACGTGTCGGTGGTGGACGGGTAGTAGCGGGTCGGGGTGGCGGCACCGGGCCGCGTGGCGATCACGCCGCGGCCTTGAGGTCGGCCTGGTTGAGGACCCGGTCGATGTAGGACTTGTTCTTGCCGAGACGCTCCGCAACCTCGGCCCGGCTCAGACCGGTGGCCTGGATAAGCCACTGCGCTTCCGCCGCGAGAATCTCAGCCTGGGTGACCTTGTACTCAGGGGTGAAGTGCGGGTCGTCGATGGCGTCCGGGAACTGGTCCCAGTACTTCTGCGTGGGCCAGCGGCGTTCCGCGGCCTGGGTGCGGGCGCGCCGGATGATGTGGGGCTTGATGCCGTACCGGGACGGCTTCTGGCCGCGGAGGTTTTCGTACCCTTCGGCGACCTTGTCGGCGGTGTCGGCGCGGACCAGGAGGTCGTTTTCGGTGCGTCGGACGAGGTCGCCGATGTACTGGGCGGAGAGGCCGAGGTGGGTGTCGAGGCGGCGGAAGGGCCATCCGCCTGCGGCGAGGGCTTGGATGCGGCGGCGGGTGCCGGTGCCGTCGATGTCGTGGGCGCGGAGTGTTTCGGCTGTGACGGAGAGGATCTTCGCGGCGACGTCGGGGCGGGTCTGGTACCGGGTGGGCCGCCGCTTGCCGCTTCCGGTGGGGGGCACGAACGCGCGCAGGGTGGCCTTGTCGAGCCCTGTGGCGGCGGCGACCCGGTTGGTGCTGATGCCGTGTTCGCGGAGGTTGAGGAGGTGGGCGCGGACGGGGGCGGCGTCGACGAAGGGCTGCCAGGCGCCTTCGCGCTGCTTGCGCCGTGCTTCGACCTGCCAGAGTCGTTTCCGCTCGACGCACTTGGGGAGCCGGCAGCCGTACTCGGTGTAGCAGGTGAGGGTGTTGTGGTGCGGGGCTTCCCGGCTGGTGGTGGTCGTCATGACTCCCCCTTTCCGTAGAGCGGTTTGATGCGGTCGGCGTAGGTGTTGACGATGTGGGCGACGTCGTCGAGGAGGGGCTGTTCGTGCCGGTAGTCGGCGGCGACGAGGAGGCCGGGTGCGAAGATGAGGGCGGTGTAGAAGAGGACTTCCAGGAGCCCCCAGGTGAGGTCGGCGAACGTCATGCCGCCCACCGCCTCGTGGGCACCCCGGCCTTGGCGAGCCGGCGAAGGCAGTCGGCGGTGCCGGTGGACTGCCCGACCTGGAAGGCCAGGGCGATGAGCGGCTGCCGGTCAACCATGTTCTGGTTGCGGCGGTGCCCGGCGAGCGGGCAGTACTCGGTGTTGTCGCGCCGGGTCCGCCGGTGGCCGGGCGGGCAGCTGTCGGCGCAGGGGCCTTCCCAGTCGGCTTCGACGGGCAGGTGGCCGATACCATGGTCGAAGCGGGCCTTCGCCCAGTCGCCGCACATGGTGTCGGCTCCGGGTGCGGTGCCTTCCATGACCTCGATGCCGCTGTAGCCGTCCTGGCGGGCGTCGTGCCACACCTCGGTGAGGGCGGTGTCGATGATGGTGTGGTCGGTCCAGGCGCGGGAGCCAAGACCGAGGATGAGGGCGAGGTAGGGGCCGTTCACGCCGCCGCCTCCCGCCGTGCCGCTGCGGTGCCCCGCCACGTCCTGACCCCGGAGTGCCGTGTGGTGGGCCGGTCGGAGGGGGCCCAGTCGACCTTGCGGATGTAGCCCTTGTCCTCCAGGAGGGTGATCAACCTGCCCCAGTGCGCCTTCCGGTTCGGCGGGTCGGGCAGCTTGTTGGCGTCGGCCACCGAGTAGCAGGTGAACGTTTTGCCGGTCGCCGCGGCGGCTATGTAGTGCGGCCACACGGCGGCGAGCCACGTGTCGTAGTCGACGGGCTCGGGCGGGACGGTGCCGTCGAGGGCGGGTTGCACGGTCGCGGTCATGAGGCGGACTCCCTCTGCCTGGGGATGAGTGGCCAGGCGCCTTCGACGACGGCGGCCGGGTCCTTCTTGCGGAAGTGCTCCTGGAGTGACGCGGCCTGTTCGGCGGCCCACCCGACCTGCGCGGCGTGGAGTTCGTCGAGGGTCATGGCGGCGAGCTGCGGGTACCGGGTGGCCTGCCGCCACGCGACCCGGCATGCGGCGACCGCGTCGGCGTCGGCGGAGTGGGCGGCGTCGAGGCGCACGTCGTAGTGCTCGCACAGGGCGGTCAGGGTGCGCTTCCCGGACCGGTAGCGGTCGACCTGCTTGTCGATGACGAACGGGTCGATGACCGGGCCGGCGGGCAGCGGGTCAAGGTCGAATCGGGCGGCTTCCCGGTCGAGGAGCGACAGGTCGAAACGGGCGTTCATGGCCACGATCGGGACCCCGGCGAGGATCACCTGCGTCAGTCCGGCGAGGATCTCCTCAACGGCCTGCCGGAGCTCGACGCCTTCCGCTCGGGCGCGGGCGGTGCTGATGCCGTGGACGGCCTCTGCTCCGGCGGGGATCTCTTCGCCTCCCGCGTCGGTCAGCCACTTGGCGGGCGAGGTGTTGAACCCGCCGCCGACCTGAACGATGCAGGCGGTGACGATGCGGGCGGTCAGCGGGTCGGGCCCGGTGGTTTCGAGGTCGAAGCCGCACATGCGGCCGAGGTGCCAGGTCACCAGGCCACCCCCGTCTCCTGCCCGAGGGCGGCGTTGACGGTCTCCTCGCTGGGCGTCCAGAACCCGAGGGCGCCCTTCGCGGGGACCGGCTCCGGGAGCGCGGCGACGTCGGTCAGCTCCCAGTGGAAGAAGCCGTCCATGCCCCACGGGGTGCAGCACTCGTTGTCGAAGTGGCAGCCGGCCAGGGTGGCGACGCCGATGACGGCACCACGAGCCTCGGGCCACTGGGCGTCCGGTTCGATGCCGGTGATCTCGATGACGCGCAGGCGGCCGATGGCGGCGTAGGTGCTGGCGGCGGCGTGGATGAGGATGCGGGTGCCGACGTGCTTGGCCGGTACGGGCCAGCTGCGGTTCTCGGTTCGCTTCGAACCGTGGGCGATGGCAGCAGCCCAGGGCTGTCGGATGGTCAGTGCTCGCATGGCGTGGTTCCCTTCTCGGGTGGGGCAGCCCCGTATTTCGGGTACGGGGCTGCCCCGGCAGTGGGTGGGTCAGGCGGACGCGGCCTTGAGGGCCTTGCCGCGCTCCTTGATGAAGTCGCCGAGGTTCGTCGGCTGGCCCGTCCCCGGGTGCAGGAACGGGGTGGCGAGGGCCCCGTGGGACTCGACCTCGCGGTACAGGGCCAGCAGCTGATCGGCCGTGGCGGCCTCGTCGCTGGCGCTGTCGATCCAGGCGCTGGTGTCGATGGATTCGGCCCCGTCGTTCAGCCAGTCCAGGAGCGGCTTCGCGATGTCGGCGGCCCCGTTGGGCTCCTCGATGATTCGCTTGTGGAGCGACGGGCACCGGGACTTCAGGACGGTCAGCTGGTTGTTGATGTTCATGGCGGCGACGACACCGAACTCGTACTCAACGCCCTTGCGCTGCTCGGCTCGCATCCCCATCGCGACGGGCTCCTTCTTGCCCCGGTCGTTCTCCTGGAGAACCCACTCGGTGTGGGAGCGCATCGTGACGACGATGTGCCCCGGGTAGGTGAGGAGGGCGTCGATCATGTCGTTCTGCATCGGGGTGCCGTCCTTCCACCCCGCGAAGCTGTTGCCGCCGTACTTCGACTTGGCCTTCTCGACCTGCTCCAGCGTTCCGTCGGTGCCCTTCCAGAAGTGGGAGAGGGAGTCGATGAAGACGGTGCCGTAGCCGGCCTGCGCGGCGGCGGCGAGTGCCTTGACGAGGTCGCGGGGGTCGAAACGCTGCATCTGGAGGACGTCGAACTGGATGCCGTTGATGCCGACGTAGAGAGAGGCGGCGCCGCGTTCGGTGTCGATGACGGCGAACCGCTGGCCTTCGCTGAGGCCGTGGGCGACGGACAGGCCCGTCCAGGTCTTGCCGGATCCGGAGACGCCCTGGATGGCGACGCGGGCCTTGGCCTTGTCCTTGGTGGCGGGTCGGAAGGTGAACGGTCCGTCGTCGTATTGGTTGCCGGTCTGCTGCTGGTGGGCGGTTCGGCTGGGTGCGGGGAGTGTCATGGCGGGCTCCTAGGCGTACTGGCGGTCGAGCCAGGCGGGCGGCGAGATGTATGCGGTGTCGGTGGTGTAGCCGGGCCAGTGGCCGGTGGTGCGGCAGTGGTCGTAGAGGAACAGGGCCTGTTCGCTGACCTGGTGGCCGATGTGCCGCCACAGGTCGAGGCGGGCCACCGTGACGAGGTACGGCGGTTCCTTCTCTTGGAAGATGAAGTGGAACGGGGCCTGTAGCGGGAGGATGCCGAGGGCGGCGGCACCACGCCGATACCAGTCGTCCTGGACGTGGTAGCCGTGTTCGGCGACGGCCTTCTGGATGGCGTCGGGGTGGGCGGAGCGGGCCGTCTTGTAGTCGACGATTCCGTCTTCGCGGAGCCAGTCGATGCGGCTGCGGCACCACACGTTGCCGGTCTGCCAGAACATGGACTGCTCGGCGATGCCGCTGCCGGGGTGGAGCAGGTCTGCGGCCTCGGGGTCCTCGCTGAGGGCGGTGGCCATGTCGTGGACGCGTTGCAGGTCGGGCTTCTTGAGCGGGATGTTCCCGGCCTCGCGGATCTTGACGATGCGGGCCTTGATCTCCTTGGTGTCCCAGCGGGCGGCGTCGACGAGGACCAGTTCGGGGCCGTCGCCGAGGACCAGCTTGTGGGCGGCGGTACCGAAGTCGAAGACCTTCTTGTACGGCTCCGGGTGGTCCAGGTCGTAGCGGAACTTCGCCGGCGCCTTCACGAGGGTGCGGGCGCCGGTCGACGAGAGGCTGCCGCCGGGGATCGGGTCCCCGTGGTACTGCTCGGCGGGGATGTCGTAGACCCCGGGGATGACCTCGGTCTCCTCGACGGTGGCGGTCACCGGGTGCCGTCCTGTTCGTCGAGGCACTTCTCGCAGACGTGGCCTTCGGGCTGGCGGCTGAAGGGGCCGTTGGTGTCGTCGCAGCGGACGCAGGCGATCATGTGGTTCTCCTGGTTCGGGGTTGCTGCGGGCCGCCTGGGGGTTGGCGGCCCGCAGCGGGCAGACGGAGCCGGGCTCACACGCCTGCCGGTCGGCGGGTCAGTTGATCGCGCTGATCGGCCCGAAGATCGCGATGAGGGAGCCGAGCGTGTGGTCGTCGTCATCGATGCCGATCAGCCGCATGAGGGGCTCGCCCATGTGGTTGTCGCGGCCTGTGTACTCCCAGGGGTCGCCCTGCTTGTCGGCCCACTGGAGGTCGAGGTTGTAGCCCTCGCCCTCGAAGTACGCGAAGCGGGTGAGGGTGCTGGTCCACCGGTCGGCGAGCTGGGTGCGGGTGGTGTGCTCAGTGTTGGTGGGCATCTGCATGCCGATGAACTCGCCGAAGTCCTCAAGGAAGACGATCGGCTTCCGGGGCCCGGTCTGGAAGAAGGCCAGCACCTTGTCGGCGTGCTTCCACCGCTTGAGGTACTCGGTGGTGACTCCGCTCAGCGGGACGGCCTGCGGATCGCCGTCGAGCGCGCTGCGGAGGAGGTTCCGCCAGTTCGGGAACTTCCCGTAGTGACCGGCCGGGTAGGCGATGCGGACGCTGGCACCGTTGCCGTTGAGGGTCAGCGTGCTGTTGTTGTCCTCGTCGTCTGGGCCGTCGGCGGTGATGCTGATGGTGGTGGTGTCGGCGGCCTTCAGCCAGGCGGTGAGGGTGGGCAGGTCTTCGGCCGGGATGACGGCCGTCCATCGGTCGGCCTCGGTGATGCCCGTGCGAGCGACCCCGAAGGTGTACCGGTCGGTGGCGACGGCGGTGAGGTCGTGGTTCCGGGCTTCGAGGTGGATGGCGTTGAGGACGGGGAGGGTGTCGTCGTCGCTCATGTGCGGGGTGACCTGCGTGATCATGCGGTGCAGGTCTCGGGCGGAGATGTGGGTCATGGCGTCCTTCTCTGGGATGCTGGTGGTGGACGCCCCGCAACTAGTCCTTGCGGGGGTTGGGCTGCCGGGTGGGCGGGGGGCGTGATCACCGTCCACCCGGCAGGTTTCAGGCGGCCGGTGCCGGGATGTGTGCCGGGTCTGCGGCCTGCGGGGAGTGGTGCAGCGACACGACCGGGCCAGCCGCGAACCGGTTCCGGAGGCCTCGGACGTCGATCGGGGCGGTCGCCTGGTCCTCGAACGCCGCGGCGTCCCGGAACGCGGCAGGGATGGTCACCGCGTTCGCGTTCGCCTCAGCCGCCAGGTACGGGGCGAGGAGGGCCTGGAGTCGGTCGACCTCAGCCTGAGCCTGGTCACGCTCCCCAGTCCGCTCGTCCAGGTCTGCGGCGAGGCAGCGAACCACCTGCTCCGCCTCCGCCCGCCGGGTGCGCGCATCGGCCAGGTCGTGTTCGAGGATCGCGATGCGGTCGGCCGCACCGATCAGCTGGCCGAAGGCGCTGACCGTCTCAGCTTCCTGGTGCTTGAGCTTCTGCTTCAGCTCGGTCACCTTGTCGGCGGCCCGGTGCTTTGACTTGCTGCGGCGTATCAGAGGGAGGCTCATGACTTGCCCTTTCGGGTCCAGAGGCTGGGGGCCACCGCCATCGCGCAGAAGACGACGCCGATGGCGGTGGCGGTGATGACGTAGGCGATCACCGGCGGATCTTGCGGCGGAGGCGACGAACTCGGCAGGCATCGCAGGTGCAGCAGCCCGGGCGTGTGGTCGCCTTCTCCGCCCGCTTGGTGGCCAGTTGGCGGATGAGCCCGGCCTCAGCCCGTGCCGTCATCTGCCGGGCAGGGAACTCCGGGCTGGTCACGTCACTGCGCATCACGCACCGCCCCGGTGGAGGCTGCGAAGGAACCCCCGGAACCCCGACTGCTCCAACGGGCTGGGCGGCAGGTGGTGGGCCGTCAACGCCGGTGCGACCGCGGCGGCGATGTGCGGCTCGATGTAGCCGGCAGCGAAGGTCGCCGCGTAGTCCGGGTCGATCGCCTTCCGGAAGTCGGAGGGCGACAGCTGGTCGTGGATCGCAATGAGCGGGCCCAACTCCCAGTACAGGTCGGTGAGCGTCCACGGGGTCTCGCAGCCGCCCGGGGCCTGCTTCTGCCCCATCAGCGGCACCCCGTCCGACCACTCGCCGGTCCAGGCCCACTCGACGCCGGTGCAGTCGGCGTAGGTGAGGGTCAGGTCGAACTCGATGCCCTCATGGACGAAGGTGGTGTTGTTGTTCATGCCGCCTCCGCCCCGTGCTGGTACGGGACGCCGACGAACCGGTGGCCGTCCTCGGCCGCCACCTCGTTCGGCACGTCGGCCGCCCGGTCACTGGAGTTCGCCTCCTCGCCCAGCACCCACAGAATCCGGCGGAGAGTGGCGGCGAGACCTCCCTGCGAGTAGGCGATGGACCCCGCGTCCTTGTAGTTGACGTTGTCCGCGATGACGAGCTGTCCCTTGGCGTACTCGATGGCGTCGGCCAGCGACTGGGCCTTGAACGCGACGCGGGCTGCGGTGGCGTCCGGGTGCTCACCCGTGGGCTGCCGAAGGGCGAGGAGGGCGGCGGTGTCGTTCATCGGGTGCCTCCGTGGGCGTGGTTGAGGCGGAACACCCGGCGGCCCGGGTCGGTGGTGTCGCAGATCAGCAGGCCGTCGCGGGTGAGCTGGGCGAGGTCCCGGCGAGCCTTGCCGCGCCAGTCCCCGGGGCCGAACTTGTCGATGTACAGGTGCTGGACCATGCGGGTCGTGATGTCGCCCTGGTAGTCCAGGGCCAGGGCCCGGATGGCGGCTAGGCGGGTGTCAGTGGACGTCAAGACGTCACGTCCAGGTGCGTGAGCTTGATGTAGCTGGAGTAGTTCTCGACCCGAGCAACAGGGGTGTGGCCGTTAGCCGTCCACGCCCGGCTTGTCGTCCAGGTCACGAACCCGTCCTCGTCGCGTACTCCCGGGTACGCCTTCACCCGCGTACCGACCGGGTACTTGGCGTTCCACTCGGCGGCCGTCAACTCACCCGTCGGCTCCTGCGTCGGGCGGACCGAGTGCTTGCCGCCGTAGTGGCGGACGATCGTGTTGCCGAACTTCGCGACGATCCGGATCTTCCCGTGGCCGATCCGGAGGCCGGTGACGATGTTCTCGCCGTCGACGTACTCCCAGAACTGCTTGGCGAAGACACCGGCGTTGTCGAGCCAGGTGTCGACGTTGTACAGGTTCGACGGGGTCAGGACCCAGCAGCGGACGCAGGTCTTGTCGTCGCAGCCATCGGCGTGGAGCTCGGGGATGTACGGGGCGGCGGCCAGAGCGGCCAGGTGCTCTGCGGTCTCCCGGTCAATGCGGGCGGCGGCGCTCACAGGGCACCTGCCTCACGCTGCGACGGGGCGGAGGTCGCCTTCGCCGCGTCGTACAGGTCGATGCCGTGACGGACCGCGCGGCAGCAGTGAAGGAAGCCAGGCTTGAAGTCGCTGAAGTCCCACTCCGACAGGTCACCGAAGTCCCAGCCGCGAAAGCGGAAGTCCCTCAGGGCCGCACGGGCGCCGAACTCATGGCTGATGTCGCCCATCTCGAAGATCTCGCGGGTGACCTCGGCGCCGATACCCCGGGGCGCCTCGCCGTCGCGGATGGAGTGGACGACGTACTGCTTCACCTGCTGCTCGAAGAGGTCATCGCTGAACCCCTCGATCTCGTCTCGCCCGGCCCGGACCTTCTCCTGCCAGTAGCCGGGGTTGATCTCCCCGCTGAAGGCGGTGTTACGGAACAGGACGAACATGTCCGGCGTCGCGTCGATGTCGAAGTGGAATGTCCACCCCGTCTTGACGACGAGGTTGTACGGCCACGTGATCAGCTCGAACGCATAGGCACCCCGCATGCCGGGGGTCTCGAAGCGCAGGTGCCGGTACAGGCCGTCCTCTCGCAGGACGGTCAGCTCGTGCCCGGCAACATCACGGGCGAAGCGGGCTGCCGCAGCAGCCTCAGGTGATGGTTGGATGGACATGGTCCACCTCTCTGTTCGCGGAAGATGTACGGGTGGATCAGGGGCCGTTCCCGGACTTGGTCGTTACGGGGGCGGCCTCACAGCTGCTCAGGCAGCGGCGGGCACCTGCGTCGACTCGTAGTACTGGTCGATGCTTCGCCGGCTGACGATGATCCGGCCGCCCTCGGTCTCACGGCTCACGGTGATGAGGCCGGCGTTGATGCGGCGACGCATCGTCTTGACGCTGATCCTCATGACCCATGCGGCCTCGCGGACGTTGAAGTAGGGGGCGTTCAGGTCGTCCGGCTTGGTGGCCTTTTCGGGGGCCCTGGTGGTGGTCACGTCTTGTCCTTTCGTGTTGGGTCCTCGGTGGGGGCGAGGAGATCGTCGTCAGTCGCTTTGAGAGCGGTGCGGAGGCGGACGTACTTGCTTGGGCTCATGCGGGAGCGGGTGCCTCTTTCGAGCTTTCGCAGGTAGCTGGCGGTGCAGCCGACCTGGTTGGCGAGCTGCTGGACTTCGATCCCCGCTTGCATGCGCTTGGTGCATATGGCCGCCCCGTCCACTTCGAAAGTGGTTGGGGGTTGGTGCATGAGTAGAACTTACCCATAGTTGCCCACGACGTCTAGCCATAGTGGCCCACCAGTTGCCCCTAGACAGACACGAGTTGCCCGCACATGCCCTCTGAGCTGGGGTTACGTGTGGATTACTTTGAGCCCAATCGGGGCTCAGTCCTGGCTGGTCCCGCTCGGTCCTGCCAAGATGAGGGCATGGCACCCCGTGACCTAGACCGCCTCGCGACAGCCGCGCGCAAGCGCCGCCTCGACCTCGGCCTTGCCCTCAACGACAAGAACGCCAAGGCCGCCGGCACATCCAAGGGCACCTGGCAGCGGGTCGAGCGGGGAGAGGCCATCCGCCCCACGAACTACAAGAAGATCGACGGGCTGCTCCAGTGGGCGCCCGGTGGTTGCCTCGCCGTCCTTCGCGGCGAGGAGCCCATCGAGAGCTCCCCCTCAAAGAGCGACCCGAGCGTGATGATCTCCAAGCTCCCGCCAGAGGCTTTCGACGAGGAGGCCCGCAACGTGGTGAAGCTCGCCGCGATCGCGACGGCTGGCGGCCTCACGTCGGATGAGATCAAGAAGTTGGCCGACAAGGTCGTAAAGGATCTGCGCGCCAACGGGATGCTCTGAAGCAAAATCCCTAGCTTGCCGTACAACCTTTGGCGTTTACCCCACTGTTACCAAAATTCGCGCACGTAACTTGGCCCCAGATGACCCCAACTGGGTCACCCCGTGGCAGAGTTTGACTACGCCCTTGGAGGCTCCCATCAGTGCCGGACAGTAGGGGGAGCCATGCTGTATCAGGACGCGCTCATAGTCGACTACGGGTCCAACTTCAATGGACAGGCCCTCAAAACCGACAAAGGGATCGTCTGCGTGATCCCCCGGCAGTTGCACCCCCGCACCGCAGCAAGCGCCGCGATGAGGGAACTGGTCGAGGGGCTTGGTGGAAACTGTGGTGAATGCCGCAACTGCCCTGTCGGCAGCTACGGCTGAACCCACCGGAGGCGGTGGGGACGTCCCGGCGGTAGGGGTACCTGCCGGACGCCCACGGCCACGCGCCCATAGTGGGCGGCATGCCGCATTCCCCCGTGGATACATCTTGGTGCCACTAAGCAACAAGGGCCTGGCGGGATGGAAGCCTTCCCTCTCACATCCGTCTCACGGACCGACGGCGACTTAGCTCGTAAGCGCCTCCCTGGCTGCCGGTTTCCCCTGCTCGTGGCCGGTGCGGGTCCCACATGGACGCCAGGTAAGCTCCGTCCACGTGACTGCTGTGTCTGCGAAGCCTCGCATCCCCAATGTCCTGGCCGGCCGCTACGCCTCCACGGAGCTGGCCGTCCTCTGGTCCCCCGAGCAGAAGGTGAAGCTGGAGCGTCAGCTGTGGCTGGCGGTGCTGCGCGCTCAGAAGGACCTCGGGATCGAGGTGCCCGACGAAGCGCTGGCCGATTACGAGCGCGTGCTCGACCAAGTCGACCTGGCGTCGATCGCCGAGCGCGAGAAGATCACCCGGCATGACGTGAAGGCCCGGATCGAGGAGTTCAACGCCCTCGCGGGCCATGAGCAGGTCCACAAGGGCATGACCTCCCGGGATCTGACGGAGAACGTCGAGCAGCTGCAGATCCGTCTCTCCCTGGAGCTGATGCGCGACCGCACCGTGGCCGTGCTGGCCCGGCTCGGCAAGCTCGCGGCGGAGTACCGCGAGCTCGTGATCGCCGGCCGCTCGCACAACGTGGCCGCGCAGGCGACGACGCTCGGCAAGCGCTTCGCGACCGCGGCCGACGAGCTGCTGGTGGCCTACGGCCGGCTGGAGGACCTCCTCTCCCGTTACCCGCTGCGCGGGATCAAGGGGCCGGTCGGTACGGCGCAGGACATGCTGGACCTGCTGGGCGGCGACGCGGACAAGCTCGCCGACCTGGAGCGGCGCATCGCCGGGCACCTCGGTTTCGCCGAGGCGTTCACCTCGGTCGGCCAGGTCTACCCCCGCTCCCTCGACTACGACGTGGTGACCGCGCTGGTGCAGCTCGCCGCCGCGCCCTCCTCGGTGGCGAAGACCATCCGGCTGATGGCCGGCCACGAGCTGGTGACCGAGGGCTTCAAGCCGGGCCAGGTCGGCTCGTCCGCGATGCCGCACAAGATGAACACGCGCTCCTGCGAGCGGGTCAACGGCCTGATGGTGATCCTGCGGGGCTACGCCTCGATGACGGGCGAGCTGGCGGGTGACCAGTGGAACGAGGGCGACGTGTCCTGTTCCGTGGTCCGCCGGGTGGCGCTGCCGGACGCGTTCTTCGCGTTCGACGGCCTGCTGGAGACCTTCCTGACGGTGCTGGACGAGTTCGGCGCGTTCCCCGCGGTCGTGGCGCGCGAGCTGGACCGCTACCTCCCCTTCCTGGCGACCACCAAGGTCCTCATGGGCGCCGTGCGGGCCGGGGTGGGCCGCGAGGTGGCCCACGAGGCGATCAAGGAGAACGCGGTCGCCTCCGCCCTGGCGATGCGGGAGCAGGGGGCCGAGCGCAACGAGCTGCTCGACAAGCTGGCAGCCGACGAGCGCATCCCGCTGGACCGTGCGGAGCTGGACGCGCTGATGGCCGACAAGCTCTCGTTCACGGGGGCTGCGGGCGACCAGGTGACGGTGCTGGTGTCCCGGATCGAGGAGATCACCAAGCAGCACCCCCAGGCCGCGGCCTACACCCCCGGCTCGATCCTGTGACCGGCACGGCCCTCGCGGCGTGACCCCCGAAGAGCTGAGCGCCGCCCGCGACCGCATCGTCCCCGATGTGGCCGCGGGCGGTCTGCGCGTGCTCTTCTGCGGTATCAATCCGAGCTTGACGACCGCGGCCACGGGTCACCACTTCGCCCACCCCGGCAACCGCTTCTGGCCGGTCCTCCACCGCTCGGGTTTCACCCCCCGGCAGCTGCTTCCCTCGGAACAGGCCGAGCTGCCGCACCTCGGCCTGGGCATCGCCAACGTGGTGGCGCGGGCGACGGTCCGGGCGGACGAGCTCGGCGCGGACGAGTTCCGGGAAGGCGGTGCGGCCCTCGCCGAGAGGGTCGAGCGGCTCGCGCCGGCGTGGCTCGCGGTCGTCGGGATCACCGCCTACCGCACGGCCTTCGGCGAGCCCCGCGCACGGATCGGCCGGCAGGAGCGCACGATCGGCGGTGCCCACGTGTGGGCCCTGCCCAACCCCAGCGGGCTCAACGCCCATTGGACGATCGACACGATGGCCGAGGAGTACGCCCGGCTCCGCGAGGCGGTCCTGGCATCGGCGTCGAGCCCTCCCGGCTGACGCTCCGGCCGACCGCCGGTCCCTCCCGTCCGGGTCAGGGCGGGTCGACGATCGTCACGAGCACCGTCAGTTCGCAGCCGGGCCCCTCTTCCTCCAGGGCCAGGCCTATGGCGATCCACCGCTCCTGGACCTGCCAGAGCCGGACGAACTCGCACCCGGCCACCGGTTCCGCCCAGGGGTCAGGTATCACCTCGCCGGCCATCATCCGCTCCTGTGCGCTCCACAGGCTCACCACCTGCGGTTCGCCCCAGCGGGCGGTGAGAAGCGTGAGCAGCGCGTCGTGCTCCGCCAGGCACTGGGCCCGGTGCTCGGGGCCGGCCGGCTCGTCGTCGCCCCAGGGTTCATGGTCGGTGCGCAGGAATGCCGTGTGATAGCCGGGTCCGCTGACTCCCGAGACCGACGGCACGCGCTCCCGGGGGAATTCCCGGGTGCGCATCCCGTCGATGAGGCGGAGATGGTGTGCGGTCGTCATGACGTCAGTAAACCGTCCGGCACCGACAGCCGGTGCCCTGGCCCCGGACTCACGCGTCGCGACGGCCCCCCGCCCACCGGCCCGCCAGGGGTGCGAGCGCCGCCCAGGCGGCTGTCACGGCCGGTCCGGGCCTCGATCGCGTCCGCCCTCCGGGCCTGGTGGGGCATCAACTGGGGCGCCCGGTCGGGCAGGTACAGCCCGGACGGTCATCGGAGGCCTGTCGCGCCCGTCGCGTCCGTCGGCCGGATCGGGCCGATCTCGGCCTCGATGTGAGCGAGTTGGGCGGCGAGGATCTCCTCGAACGCGGCGCGGCGGTCCGCCCCGAGCGGGCGGACGTCGCGGGCGAAGTGCGCCAGGGCCGGGAAGCGTTCGGGGTCGGCGCCCAGAACCGCCACGCGGAACAGCTCCATGCCCTGTTCGTACTCTCCGGGGGTGACGGTGCTGACCCCGGCCTCGGAGGCGATCAACGCGGCGATGAGCACGGCGATCCGGTGGTAACGCTCCGGGATCTTCTCGTCGGGCAGCCCCGACGCGCGCAGGGCCTGCAGCACCTCTTCCATGACCAGCCGGGAACCGGTGCCGCTCGACGCGTAGCGCCCCCAGATCGCGGCGAGTTCAGGCTGTCGCCCGAAGGCCTCTCTCACGTGCAGGGCCAGGGACGTGATGCGCTGCTTCCAGTCGCCCTCGGGGCGGTAGCCGTCCATCGCGGCCAGCAGGATCCGGTCGGCGACCGCGCGCAGCAGTTCGGTCTTGCTACGGAAGTGCCGGTAGAGGCTGGAGGAATCGGTCCCGAGGACCGCGGCCAGCTTGCGCACGCTGAACGAGTCCGCGTCGCCCGTACGCAGCAGCTCCGCGGCCGCGTCCAGGATCTCTCCGGTCGACCAGCGCCTTCGGCCCGCCATCCCGCTCCTCTCACCGGTTCCCAGTCTAGCCCATGCACTTGGCGTTGCACGCACCGCGTGCATAATGAGGACATGAGCGTGTCGGGCGGACCGGCCCGGCATGCCACTCGGGCCCTGTCGTCCGGGTCGGGCGACCACCGGGGAGCCCGCCCCGGGGAAGACGAAAGGACGCATGACGTGAAGAACTCACTGGATCGCGCGGCACTGGACGCCGCCGTCGAGAACGTCCACCGTGCCGGGATGCCGGGGCTGTTCGCCGAGGTGCGCGACGGCGACCAGGTCTGGCGGGGCGCCGCCGGGGTCGCCGACGTCGCCACCGGCCGCCCCGTCACCGCAGGCCTGCGGCACCGCGTCGGCAGCGTCACCAAGACCTTTACCGCCGCCGCGGTTCTGCAACAGGTCGAGCGCGGTCGGATCGGTCTCGACACACCGATCGGCCGGTACCTTCCGAAGCTGGTTCCCCGAGAACGCGGCGACGCGATCACCGTCCGGATGCTGATCGACCACACCAGCGGACTCGCCGAGTACCTCCCGTACGCCTACCCCTCCCTCAGGGCCTACCCCGACCTCGCGAAGACCGGACCCCAGAGCCTGGACGACCACCGGCTCACCCGGTTCGACCCGGCCGAACTCATCGCGATGGGGGTCGCCGCACCTGCCGTCGGCGCTCCGGGCGGCACTCCGGGGGTGTACTCCAACACCAACTACCTGCTCCTCGCCCAGCTCCTGGAACAGGCGACCGGCACCACCGCCGAGCGCTGCATCACCCGGAACGTCATCGAACGCGCCGGGCTCCGGGACACCGCGTTCCCCACCGGACCGCACGTCGACGGGGAGCACTCGCGGCTCTACGAGGCGTGGTTCGGCATGATCGACCCACCGCGCGACCACAGCGTCCACGACATGTCATGGGTAGGGCCGTCGGCCTCGCTGGTCTCGACCGTCGCGGACCTCAACCGCTTCTTCGCCGCGTTGCTGGCCGGAGAGATCGTCGCTCCGTCGTCGCTGGCGCAGATGCAACGCACCGTTCCGGTCGTCTCCCAGGAGGGCAGGACGATCGACTACGGCCTGGGCCTGCACCCGATGGAGGATCCCGGCCACGACACCTTCTGGGGCCACGGCGGCACGGTCTGGGGAGGCGGGACGCTGGCCATGATCCGCGCCGACGGCAAGCGACAGCTGGCGGTCGCGGTGAACCTGCAGCGGTGGAACAGGCTCGACCCCTCCGGCAGGCCGCAGCCCCATCCCATCGACGACGCGCTGGCGGCGCTGCACCGCGTGGCGATGTACGGCTGACCGGCCGGGGAGCCGGTGACAACCGGTGACCGACCGGAACCGCGGGAGGGAGGTCGAGGGGGGCCGCCTCCCACGGACGAGGCGAGCGCGTCCGGCCGGCCGACCGTCGACATCGAGACGGTGAAGTGCCATATCAGTTCGATTTCCGGGAAGTTGGGACCCTGGACCGTACGCAGGCGGTCATCGCCGCGTACGGTTCCGGTTTCGTGGCCCCGAGCGGAGACAGGTTGCGGCTCGATACCGGCTTGAGAAGCTGCTCGCAGGGCCTGCGAGCAGCGAGTACGATCCGGCAGACATGCGCACGAGCTGGGAGGACACACCGTGAGCCGGCTGACCGGGGGAGATCCGTCGCTGCTGCGGCGGATCAATTCAGCGGTGGTACTGCACGCCCTGCGAGGGGCCGGCTCACCGACGCTGACGGACCTGACCCGGATCACGGGTCTCTCCCGGCCGACGGTCGAAGGTGTGGTCGAGGGGCTGTTCGAAGCCGGTCTGGTGGTCGAGGCCGTGCCCGACGAGAGTGAGGCGCGGCGCCAGGGACGGCCTGCCCGCCGGTTCCGCTTCCGTGCCGAGGCGGGGCATCTGCTGGGCGTCGAGATCGGCCCGCACCGGGTCTCGGCACTCCTGTCGGGGCTCGACGGCCGGGCGACCGGGGCGGGTTCGCGCACGGTGTCGGAGACGGCCGGTGCGGACGAACGGCTCGACCAGGTGAGGGCCGTGATCGCGGACCTGCTGCGCCGTACCGGGGTGGCCCGCAGCAGTCTGCGTGCGGTCGGTGTCGGCAGCCCCGGCATCGTGGAGGCGGACGGGACCGTGCGGCTGGGCACGGCGCTGCCGGGGTGGACGGGGCTGGCGCTCGGGGACCGGCTGCGGCGTTCGTTCCGTTGCCCGGTCCTCGTGGAGAACGATGCGAACGCCGCCGCGGTCGCCGAGCACTGGAAGGGCGCGGCCACCGAGTCCGACGACATCGTCTTCGTCCTGGCGGGGCTGAGCCCGGGGGCCGGTTCGCTGATCGGCGGGCGCCTGCACCGGGGGTTCGGCGGAGCGGCCGGCGAGATCGGCGCTCTGCACCTGCTGGGCAGGGACGTGACCCCGGAGCACCTGCTGTCGACCACGGGCACCCCGCTGGAGCCGCTGGACGAGCACGCGGTGGCCGTGGTGTTCGCCAAGGCCCGGCAGGGCGACGGGGAGGCGCAGGCGGCCGTCGAGCGGTTCCTCCAGCGGCTCGTGCACGATGTGGCGGCCCTGGCGCTGGCGCTCGACCCGGAGCTGGTGGTGGTCGGTGGCTGGGCCGCCGGTCTGGACGGGGTGCTGGAGCCGCTGCGCGAGGAGCTGGCCCGCTACTGTCTGCGCCCGCCACGGGTGACGTTGTCGCTGCTCGGCGAGGCCGCGGTCGCCACGGGGGCCCTGCGGCTGGCGCTGGACCATGTCGAGGAGCAGTTGTTCAACGTGGAGGGCGCGGTGACGGCCCGCCGCTGACCGCGGGGGGGGGCGCCGGACGCGCCGATGGCGGCCCGGCCGGTCGCCCGGCGGGGCCGCCATCAGGTCGCGCTGTTCACGGAAGCGCTCCGAGCCTTCCGGGCACCGGCGGCTCGCGGGCCGCCGACACGGAGGGCGTCAGGATGCCTGGCGCTCCTGCTGCTCGTCGTGGCTGATCTCCAGTGCGCCGGAGTCCCCGAAGGTGAGCCGGCAGGTGTCCGCCCGGTAGGTGGCGACCGACACGGCCGCCGTACCGCCCGCGGCGAAGTACCGCGTGGTGACGACGAGGACGGGTGCGCCGGGGAGCCGGTCGAGCTCCTTGGCGTCGTCCGCGCGCGCCGATCCGAGCTCCACGGAACGGTCCTGCCCCTCCAGGCCCAGCCGGTGCAGTTCGCGCAGCACGGCTCGGGCGCGCACCGTGCCGGACGGTGCGTCGATCCCGGAGAGGTCGGGCACCGAGGAGGCGGGCACGTACAGAAGTTCGGCTGCCACCGCCTGGCCGTGGGTGTCGCGGATGCGGCGCACCACGTGCACGGGCTCGGCTCCGGTGCCGAGCACGGCGGCCACGGCGCTCGGGGCCGCTTCCACGGCACAGTCGACCGGCTGCCAGGCCTCGCCGGCCACGCCGCCCGTCCATTCGTGCTGGGCGGTGGAGACGGCCACGCCCACGCGCGGCGGGGCGACGGTCGTACCGACGCCCCGGCGGCGCTGCAGTCTGCCTTCGAGTTCGAGCTGCTCCAGAGCCTGCCGGAGCGTGGCACGCGCGACTCCGAACCGGGCCGCGAGGTCCCGCTCGTTGGGCAGGATCTCACCCACCGCAAAGTCCGAGTCGAGTGCCTCACTGAGCACGGTCTTGAGGTGCCAGTACTTCGGCTCCTGTACCGATTCCAGCTGCGTGGTCCCCACCCTGTCCTCCGCAATCGCCCAGCGGCTTTTCCGCGACGCTATTTATTAAAGGTTCCTGCCTTAAGTTCAGACCCTAGGACGGCACTCCTCCTTGGTCAAGACCAATCATTATTCCGTAACGGAACGAAACGGGACTTTGGCGCAGAGCGTTCACAAGACGTTCGCGGTGCCGTGAGCCGCGCGCAGCACGAAGCCCCACCACCGGACCGGCGGCGGGGCTTCGACGGGTCGGCCGCACGGAGGGCTCGCCCGGATTTCATTTGGCTGGAAAACGCGCACGACTACACAGAAGGGAGGTCGGAGACATTGCCCGGATAGTGAACGATATGGGTGCATTGACCGGCGCCATCTCGGAGCTCGATCTGAAAGACAGTATCCGCTTTTCTCCTGACGAAGCGGGGCACCGCGGACCTACACCTCGGACAGGCCGAGGGCGTCGGCCATTCCCGCGTACGGGAGACCGAAGGCCTCCCGTAGGGCGAACGGGAGCCGCCGGACCCTTGAACTCCAAGCTACCGAGCGGTAAGTGTTGCTGACGCGATGTCTACCCACTCCAGGGAGCAGCTCCATGACCACCACGGTCTCCTTCACCGTCGAGTCGGCGCACGGCCCCCGTCCGGTCTCGGTGGAGTACGAACGCACCGGTCGGGGAGAGCCTCTGGTCCTGCTCCACGGCATCGGCCACCACCACCAGGCCTGGGACCCGGTGACGCGGATCCTGGCCGCCGAGCGCGAGGTGATAGCCCTCGACCTGCCCGGCTTCGGCGCGTCCGCGCCTCTGCCGGACGGAGTCCCGTACACGCTGGAGGCCGTCGCTCCGGTCCTCGGAGCCCTCTTCGCGGCGCTGGGGCTCGACCGCCCGCACGTGGCCGGCAACTCCCTCGGGGGCCTGTTCGCCCTGGAGCTGGGACGCACCGGGCTGGTCCGCTCGGTGAGCGCCCTGTCGCCCGCGGGCTTCTGGAACGAGCCGGAGCGCCGCTACGCCTTCACGACCCTGCGGGCGATGCGCCGCGCCGCGCTGGCCCTCCCGGTGCCCGCGATCGAGCGGCTCGCCCGCAGCGCGGCCGGCCGTACGGCGCTGACCAGCACCATCTACGCCCGGCCCGGCAGGCGTTCACCCGAGGCCGTCGTCGCCGAGACTCTGGCCCTGCGGGGAGCGACCGGCTTCCACCAGACGCTGGCCGCCGGCGGGAACGTCTCCTTCACCGACGATGTGAAGGGCATCCCCGTCACCGTCGCCTGGGGCACCCGCGACCGCATCCTGCTGCGCCGGCAGGGGGTCCGCGCCAAGCACGTCATCCCGGAGGCCAGGCTCGTACGGCTGCCCGGCTGCGGGCACGTCCCGATGAACGACGACCCGGCCCTGGTGGCGCGCGTCATCCTCGACACCAGCCGCTGAGCCGGCGGAACGCGGCCCCGGCCCGGCGCTCTCGCGGCGGCCCAGGACTCCCGAGCCGAGTGCGACCCCGGCGCCCACCAGGAAGCTCCCCGCGCCCTGCGCCATGCCGTACGTCCCGGCCCCGACGAGCGGTGCGGTCAGCGCGGCGGAGACCGGGATGAGGCCGGAGAAGAGGGTGGCGCGCTCGGCCCCGATGCGCTGGAGGCCGATGTACCAGCAGACGAAGCCGATCACGGTCACGACGACGGCCTGCCAGAGCAGGGCCGTGGCCTCGGCCGAGGTCGGCACCCGCAGGAACGCGGCGCCGTCCATCACCAGGCCGAGCAGCGCGGACTGTACGGCGGCGACGGCACAGACCGTCGCCGCGAGCAGTTTCGGGCCGAGCGGCCGCAGCACCGGTACGGCCAGCACCGCGAAGCCGACCTCGCCCGCGAGCGCGCCCACCGACCAGCAGATGCCGGCCAGGTCGGTGCGGCCCCAGCCCTGGACCGTGAACGCTCCGGCGGCGACCAGCCCGGCGGCGTACAGCGTGACGCGGGAAGGGCGGCGGCTCTCCAGAAGGGGCACCAGGACCCCGACGACGATGGGCGCACAGCCGACGAAGACGCCCGGAACGGCCGGCTCCGCGGTCCGTTCCGCCGCCAGGACCGCCAGGTTGAAGCCGACCATGCCGACCGCGGCGAGCAGCCCCAGCCGCAACCAGTGACGCCTGGAGAGGCCCCGCAGCGGGGCGGCCACGGGGCCGGGGCCCTGCCGCAGCAGCGCCGCGAGCAGCAGCGCGGCCAGACCGTAGCGCAGCGCCTGGCCACCCGCGTACGGGTAGTCGCCGAGGACGCTGTTGGCGGTGAAGGAGGCCCCCACCAGCACACAGGCGAAGGCCGCCAGGAGGGCCCCGCGCAGAGAGTTCGCGTTCATGACGGCGACGCTAGGTTCTGGACCGGACCGGTTTAAGGTCCACTTCCATGACGTCTTCGGGGACCAATGCGACCGGTGGAGAGGGCCGTGGCGATGCCGGCGGCCTTGATTCCACTTCTCCGGCCTGGGAGTTGCTGCTGCCCGCCGCTGCCGCCCCGGTGCGCGGGCGGGGGCGCGCGCTCCAGTCCGCCCTGCGGGAGGCCGTCCGCTCGGGCCGTCTCGTCGCGGGCACCAGGCTGCCGTCCAGCCGGGAGCTCGCCGCCGATCTGGGGGTGTCGCGCGGGCTGGTCACCGAGGCGTACGAGCAACTGACCGCCGAGAGCTATCTGCGCAGCGGACAGGGCGCGGGAACCTGGGTGAGCGGTGGAGTGCGCGCGGCGGCGCACTCCGTACGGGATCTGGCGCCGCGCGCGCCGGGCGCACGGGTGGACTTCCGGCCCGGCGTGCCCGACCTCGCCCTCTTCCCGCGCGCCGCGTGGACCGCCACCCAGCGGGCGGTGCTCGGCCGGCTGCCGCACCGGTCGCTGGGGTACCCCGATCCGCGCGGGCTGCCGGAGCTGCGGGAGGCGCTGGCCGGGCTGCTGGCCAGGCGGCGCGGAGTGGTGGCCGACCCCGAGCGGCTGATCGTCTGCTCGGGGGTGGCGCAGGCGACGACGCTGCTCGGCTTCGTACTCCGGGAGCGGGGTCCGGCCTCGGTCGGGGTGGAGGACCCGGGGAGCCCGGAGCACGCGTCGCTGTTCGCGGCGACCGGACTGGACGCGACCCCGCTGCCGCTCGACGCGGAGGGGGTGGCACTGGGTCCGCTGCGGCGCTCCGGCGTACGCGCCGTGGTGACCACGCCGGCGCACCAGTTCCCCACCGGAATCGCCTACTCCGCGGAGCGTCGCCGCCGGCTGCTCGACTGGGCACGCGAGGCGGACGCGGTGATCATGGAGGACGACTACGACGGGGACTTCCGGTACGACCGGGCTCCGGTGGGGGCGTTGCAGGGGCTCGACCCGGAGCGCGTCGTGTACACCGGGTCGGTGAGCAAGTCGCTGGCTCCGGGCCTGCGGCTGGGCTGGCTGGTCGCCCCCGCGTCGCTGACCGACCGGATCGTCGCCCGCAAACGGACCATGGACCTGGGGAACCCCGCCATCGACCAGGCGGTCCTGGCCGACTTCATCGCACGCGGCGCCTACGACCGCCAGCTGCGCCGCTGCCAGCGCGCCTACCGGGAGCGCCGGGACGCCCTGGTGGGCGCGCTCGGCGAGCACTTCCCCGGGACCGCGGTCAGCGGCATCGCCGCGGGCCTGCACATCATCGCGCGGCTGCCTCGGCGTCACGGCCCCGAGAGCACGTTCCTGAGCCGCGCGGCCGAGGCGGGCATCGCGCTGCGGCCGCTGAGCGACTGCGGTGACGCGGGACCCGAGGACGGCACGGTGGCGCTGGTGCTCGGCTACGCCCATCTGGGGGTGGCCGAGATCTCCCGGGGCGTCGCGATGCTCGCGGCCGCGCAGGGGGCGGGCGGGAGTGCCGGCACCTGACGGGCCGGAGGGGCGGGAGGGTCGCCGTCTGACGGGCCGGAGGAGCGGGGGGTGCCGCCTGACGGGCTGTCGGCCTGTCTCGCCGCCCGACGGACCGAGGCAGCGGAAGCCCCGCCGTCCGACTGGCCGGAGGCGCGGGAGCCTCGCCGCCCGACGGGCTGTCGGCCCGCGGCGCCGTCCGACGGGCCCCGTTCACCCGGTGTTGGGGCAGTGGCCGCCGCGGCCCACTAGGCATGGGGGCGGAGACCGGCTCCGGCCCGACGGAGCGCTGCGGCCGCCCCGGCCCGGTGTCCGCCCCGAGCGTTCCGCCCACCGCCTTGGAGGCGCTTCGATGCCGCACCGCCCGCGTATCCCCTCGCCCGGCCGCCGTACCGTTCTGCGCGGCTCGCTGCTCGTCCCGGCGGCGGCCCTGCCCTCGGCCGCGGCTCCCGCCCTGGCCCTGGCGGGGCGGCCGGAGGCCGCGTGGGGGGCGCAGGTGGGGAGCGTCACCGCCTCCTCGGCCCTGGTGTGGGTGCGGTCGGACCGGCCCGCCCGGATGCTGGTGGAGACCTCGGCGACCGAGTCCTTCCGCCGGGCCCGCAGCTGGTACGGACCGCTGATCGGCCCGGGGACGGACTTCACCGGCACCACTCCCCTGTACGGCCTTCCGGCGGGCGAGCAGGTGCACTACCGCGTCACCCTGGCCGACCCGGGCGACCCGCGCCGTACGGGAAAGCCGGTGTACGGGACGTTCCGTACCGCTCCCGCCCGGCGCCGTGACGGCGTGCGCTTCCTGTGGTCCGGGGACATCGCGGGCCAGGGGTGGGGCATCAACCCGGACATCGGCGGCTACCGGGTGTACGAGGAGATGCGCCGTCTCGACCCGGACTTCTTCCTGTGCAGCGGTGACACCGTCTACGCGGACGGGCCGCTCGAGCCGAGCGTGACCCTGCCCGACGGCAGGGTCTGGCGGAACGTCATGACCGAGGAGAAGGCCAAGGTCGCCGAGACGCTGGACGAGTACCGGGGCAACTTCCGCTACAACCTGCTCGACCGCAACGTCCGGCGCTTCAACGCGCAGGTCCCTTCCGTCGTCCAGTGGGACGACCACGAGGTGCGCAACAACTGGTACCCCGGCCAGATACTCGACGACGAGCGCTACACCGAGAAGAACGTCGACATCCTCGCGGCCCGTTCCGCGCGCGCCTTCCACGAGTACTTCCCCGTGTCGGCGCCGTACGGCTCGTACGGCTCCTCCTCGCCGCGGTCGCGCATGTACCGCACCGTCCACCACGGGCCGCTGCTGGACCTCTTCGTCCTCGACATGCGCTCGCACCGCAACCGCAACTCCCCCAACCGTCAGGCCGACGACACGACCGGCATCCTCGGCGCCGAGCAGCTGCGTTGGCTCAAACACGCTCTCGCCGGATCCCGCGCGGTGTGGAAGGTGATCGCGGCCGACATGCCGCTCGGCCTGGTGGTCCCGGACGGGGCGACGGACTTCGAGGCCGTGGCCCAGGGCGACCCGGGCGCCCCGCTCGGGCGGGAGCTGCAGATCGCCGAGTTGCTGCGGTTCATCAAGCACCGCAAGGTCACCGGAACGGTGTGGCTCACGGCCGATGTGCACTACACCTCGGCGCAGCACTACGCCCCCGAGCGGGCCGCGTTCAAGGACTTCGCGCCGTTCTGGGAGTTCGTCTCGGGCCCGCTGGCCGCAGGGGGATTTCCGGCCAACGCACTGGACGGCACGTTCGGTCCCGACCGTGTCTTCGTCCGCGCACCCGAGCGGGCCAATGTGTCGCCGATGGAATCCCCGCAGTTGTTCGGCGAGGTCGAGATCGACGGTGACAGCGCGGAGCTGACGGTACGTCTGCGGGCGGAGGGGGGCGGGGTGTTGTTCACCAAGGTGCTCCACCCGGGCCGCGTAGGTCAGTGAGGGAGCCCCTCCGACCTGCGCGGACGGCTGTGTCGGGGTCCGTTGTCAGTGGTGGGTCCTAGCGTTTCCTCCATGACCCGATCCGTTCAGGCCTTGGCCTACGCACGCCCGTCCGCCCTGGAGCCCTCGCAGGTGGGAGCCTGTCTCGGGCTGGAGACCGCGGGCGGTCTCACCCCGCGCGGGGCGCAGGCGCATCCGCGGTTCTTCGCCGGATTCCTCTCCGCCCCGCGCATCGCCGCCCGCGGACTGCTGGCGGTGGCCGACGTGGCCGCCGCCCGCTACTACCGACGCACCCTGCCCGCCTCCCTCGATCCGGTGGTGACGGGGAACGGGGACCGGCTGCGCTTCGAGTCGTTCTCCGGCTGCTGCGGGGTGTACGCGCGCCTCGATGTGCTCCGGGAGGGGCTGGGCGGGGAACGGACGGAGCACGGTACGACCAATGTGGACGTGAACAATCCGCTGCGGGACGCCCTTTCCCGGATAACGGCGGACGATCCGCTGCATCTGCGGGTGGGGCCCGAGGAGTTGGCGGTCACCACGCTGGACGGGCCGGTGGTGGAGAAGAAGGTGCCGCTGCCCGACCGGTGGCTGAGGGGGTTCGCCGAGGCGCAAGTGGCCTCGGCCGGGTTCGACCTGCGGGCCGAGCTGACCGCGGCGCAGGCGGTGGCGTTCCTGCGTTCCCTGCCGCGCGGCTCGGGCAACGCGGCGCGGGGCGCGCGGTGGGTGGTGGCCTCCGGCCCCGGTCTGCGGCCGACGACCCGGCCGGTGCCGGGCGCGGTGTGCCTGCCGGGGCCGGAGCGGCTGGTGGCGCTCCAGCGGGTGCTGCGCCATGCGACGGCGCTGCGGGTGTACGGGCCTGTGGTGGCGGACGGGGCGCCGGCGGCGAGCGCCTGGGAGGTGGTCCTGCCGGGCATGCGGCTCACGCTGACGCTGTCGCCGGACGCCTCACGCGGGTTCTCGGGCGAAGGTGGTGTCCTGGAGGCGCTGGCCACCGATGAGGCGGCGGCCGACGCCGAGCTGGTCTCCGTACTGCTGGCGTGGGAGCCCACGATCGAACCGGCCTCGCTGGCCGAGCAGTCGGGGCTGGGTATCGAGCGGGTGCGGGCCGCGCTCACCCGGCTCGGTACGGCGGGCCGGGTCGGCTACGACCTGGCGGACGCGGCGTACTTCCACCGCGAGCTGCCGTACGACGCGGACCGGGCCGAGCGGCACAACCCGCGTCTGGTGGCGGCACGCGAGCTGGCCGGTGCCGGGGCGGTATCGCTGGACGGCGCGCTGGCGTCCGTGGCCTCGGGCGACCGGCGCTACCAGGTGCGCGGGAGCGGCGGGCGGCTCACCTGCACCTGCCAGTGGTGGGCGGACTACCGGGGGAAGCGGGGTCCGTGCAAACACGCCCTGGCCGTGACGCTGGTCCGGCGCGGAGCGACGGTCGCCGGGGGTGTGCGATGAACGACCTGCTCACTGCCGTACGCGCGGGGGCGCACCGCGAGGTTCCGGCGCTGGTGCTCGGGCTGGACCTGGCCGGGCGCAGGGCGGCGCTGGCCGAGCTGAAGGGGCTGCGCAAGGAGGCCCGGGGCTGGGACTGGCGGCGGCAGGACAAGGTCCGCAAGGCGCTCCTGGTGGCCGGGGCCGGCTGCCACACCGGGGCGGCGGGGTGTGCCACCTGGATCGGCGGCCGTGACCTGCGCAGCTGGTCGCGGTCCCCCTATCCGCTGATCCTCACGGCGCTGGGAGACCGCGATCCGGCCTGGCTCGGCGACCTCGCCCACCGGCTGGCGGGGCGCTCGACGGCCTCCGAGGCGGAGTACACGTTCATCAGCGAGCTGGTGCGGCTGGCCGGGTGCCCGATCCCGACGACGGACAGTCTCGTCGAGGGCTGGTCGGAGCGGATCAGTACCGGGCGGTGGCACGGCAGATCCGGCCGGGTGCCGCTGATCGGCGTTCTGCGCGCCGACCCGCACGTCGCCGTGCTCGCGCCCCGGCTCTTCGAGCTGCCGGAGCTTCCCGCCCCGGTCGGCTGGTACGACACACCGGATTCGTCCGACCACTGGCCGGCCGCTCTCCGCGCGCTGGCCGAGGAGGGGGTGCTCGACCGGTCGCGGCTGGTCGAACGGTGCGTGAGCCGCCTGGTGCGCGGCGGCAAGACGGGTGACCAGCGGTTCTTCCTCACCGTGCTCCAGCAGCTGGGCGTCACGGAGGACGAGGAGAGGACCCACCTCCGCGACTGGGCGGGGATGGCGGCGGACGGCATCTCGGTGGTGGCCTCCCATGCCCAGGACGTGCTGGCGCGCCTGGAAGCACGGGGTGAGCTGTCTGCCCGGGAGCTGGCGGAGGTGTCGGGCCCGGTGCTCTTCCGCCGGGAGAAGAAGCTGGTGCGGGGCCAGTTGATCCTGCTGGGGAAGGTGCTGGGCCGGGACGCCTCGACGGCGGGTGAGCTGCTTCCGGTGGTCGCCGAGGTGTTCGGGAACGAGGACGTCGCCCTCCAGGAGCGGGCGCTGAAGCTGATCGCGCGCCATCTTCCGGCGGACGACGCGCCGCTGCGGGAGGAGCTTTCCCTCGCTGCCGCGCAGTTGGGGCCGGTCCACCGGGAGGCGGTCACCGCGCTGTTCGGGGTGGTGGACGGGCCGGACCCGGTGGCCGGCCCCTACGAGGAGATGCTGCCGCCCGTGCCGGTGCCGTCCCGGCTCGCCCCGGCGCCGCAGGACGTGGCGGAGCTGGTCGAGGAGGTGGCGGCCCAGGTGAAGTCCCGTTCCTGGCAGGGCTCCACGCCCGGAGCCCTGGCCGCCGCGTCCGGGATCTCCGCCTTCGAGCGCACGCTGGACGGGCTCGTCCGCGTCGCCCGCACCGACCGGGCCGGGCTGGCCCAGGCGCTGCGAGAGGCCCTGGCCGGGGAGTGGTTCATCGAGCACGGGATCGAGCGGCAGCCCGAACCGGCGTACATGACCACCGGGCATGCCCTCGCCCTGGTGGTGGGCTCACTCCTGGACCGGCTCTCCGACGAGACCATCGCCGAGGGGAAGACGCGCTGGACCGGGACGGGGACCTGCGCCCATGCCGCACTGAACGGGGTGCTCATCGCCCGTGCGTGGGAGGTGGCCGGTGCGGTGCGTTTCGACCGGGTGCCGTTCCTGCTGGCCACGCCGACGTGGCACACCGGTTCGCTGGACGCGGCGGAGCTGGTCGAGCGGCTGCGGACGTATCAGCTCCTCGGCGTCGCCCCGGGGCCCGCCGACTTCTCCCAGGCCCTGCTGCGGGTGCGGCGGACCGGTGAGCAGACGTCCGCCGAGGCCGCCGCGGCGCTCGGCACGCCGGAGGGGGACCGGCTGGCCGCCTGGATACGGGCCGACGAGCCGGTGGCTCCCGTCCTGCGGCACGGGCTGACCAGCGACCGGCCCTCGGCCGGCAACTGGTGGCAGCGGTCGACGTCCGGCCTCCGGCACGTGCTGCTCGCCACCAGGGAACGGCTGGTCATCCAGCAGGAGTTCCCCCGCTCCTTCCACTGGCTGGGCCGTCCGCACGTGCCCGACGCACGGGAGTGCTACCACTGGGGCGCCGAGCAGTACCCGCACTGGACCGCCACGCTGCCCGAGGACGGGGAGACCCTGGCCGCCTGGCTGATGCCGGATCTGCTGCGCACCGCCGACGAAGGCCCCAGGGGCGGGGCCTGGTCGCTGCCGCCGCTCATGGAGACCGGCGGCGAGGCCGGTGTCGCGCTGCACCTCGCCCTGGCGTACGGGCTGGGGGCCCGGCACCCCGAGGACCGGATATCCGCCGTGGACGCGCTCCTCGTGCTGGCCGCTCAGGGGCGGCTGGACACCGCGCTGCTCGGGCGCGAGCTGGGGGTCCTCGTCGACCACGACCTGGTCAAGGTCAACCGGCTGGCCGACTCCGCCCGGACGGCCGCCGCCACCGGTGCGTACCGGACCGTGCTGGGCGTGCTGGCCGGGGTGCTGCCCACCCTGCTGGCGTACGAGAAGGCGCCCCGGGGGATCGGGGACCTGCTGGCCGTGGCGGCGGAGTGCGCCGAGCACTGCGGTACGGAGGGGATCGAGCCGATCGACGGGCTGGCCGCGACGGCCGGGCGCAAGGGGTCCTCGCAGACCGTCCGGCAGGCCGCCCGTCTGCACGCGGCGATCCAGGCACACGGTGATCGCGAGTCACCCTGATCACGAATCACCCTGATCACGAACCACAGCGATCACGAGCCACAGCGATCACGGACCGGAAATACGGCTGAAAAACGCTGATAGGGATCAGATCCACACTTAACCCATCAGTCACAAGGTGTTCGTGATCAGGCAACACCCTTCATTCACAGTGAGGATATGACTGATGTGACGTCTTCGAAGACCGCCCGCCGTCCGCACCACTGGCGGCGGGACCTGATCGAGCTGGCCGCGCTGTTCACCGCGGTCGCCGTGGCCGACGCGATCGCCAACCTGATCGGGCACCAGCCCGACGGGCCCTACCTGCTCATGGCATCCGCCGTGGCCCTGGTGGCCACGGCGGCGTTCCACACCTGGTGGGCGCGGAGGCACGGCAACGCTCCCCCGCCGCGAGAGACGGACGCGTCCGATCCGACGCCCGACGTGGTCACCGGCTCGGCCGACGGGTCCGCGACAGCGGCCAAGGCCGGGGCCGGGGCCAGCGAGACGGTTCTGTGGCGGATGCGGACGACCGTGCGCGACGCCCCGGGCAGTCTGGCGGCGCTGTGCCTGGTCCTCGCCCGGTTCCGTATCGACATCCTGACGTTGCAGACCCACCCGCTGGCGGACGGGACGGTCGACGAGTTCCTGCTGCGGGCGCCCGCCTCGCTCCCGGCGCCGGAGCTGACGCGGCAGATCGCGGCCGCGGGCGGCACCTCCACCTGGATCGAGCGGGCGGACACCCACGACCTGGTCGACACCCCGACCCGGGTGCTCTCGCTGGCCACCCGCACGGCGCTCGATGCGGCAGAACTCCCCCTGGCCCTGCGCCAGTTGCTCGGCCGGTGCACCATCCACTCACTGCCCGCCGTCTCCGTCACCGGCCGTCCGACCGGGGAGAGCGCCCCGGTCGAGGGCGTGCTGGAGGAGACGGTGATGCGGCTGCGCGACCCGTCCGGCGGTGTCATCTCCGTGGAGCGGCCCTATCTGCCGTTCACCCCGACGGAGTTCGCACGGGCCCGCGCCCTGGTGGAGCTGGACGCCCGGCTCGGCCCGCGGGTGCCCCGTAGCGAGGACATCCTCACGCTGCCCGAGGGCAACGAGATCACCGTGCGCCGCGCCGACCGCGGCGATCTCGCCGCCGCCCGCGCCATGCACGACCGGTGCTCCCCGCGCACCCTGGGCCTGCGCTACCACGGCCCCGTGGGCGACGCCGACCGCTACCTGGACCACCTGCTGAGCCCGCGGTTCGGCCGCACCCTGGCCGTCCAGACCGCCTCCGGCAAGCTGGTGGCGCTGGGCCACCTCCTCTGGGACGGCGACGAGACCGAGGTGGCCCTCCTCGTCGAGGACGACTGGCAGCGCCGGGGTATCGGTTCGGAGCTGCTCGGCCGTCTGGTGCAGCTCGCCGAGGAGGCGGGATGCGACAGCGTGTACGCCGTCACCCAGGCCCGTAACACCGGCATGGTCGCGGCCATGCGCGCCCTGGCGCTGCCCCTCGACTACCAGATCGAGGAGGGCACCCTCGTCATCACCGCGCGGCTGAGGAGTGCGACGGAGCCGACGGGTGCGACGACCGGGCGGGCCGCTCAGCCGGCGGACGAGCGGACCTCTCAGCCGTCCTAGCCTGCGGAAGGGGCCCGTCGCCGAGCGCCTGGCACAGGTCGGCCCACAGGTCCTCCACGTCCTCCAGCCCGACCGACATGCGCAGCAGCCGGTCGCCGACGCCGGAAGCCTGCCGGTCTCCCTCGTCCACGATGCGGTGGCTGATGGAGGCCGGACGCTGGATCAGCGAGTCCACGCTGCCCAGGCTGACGGCGGGTGTGATGAGCCGTACGGCGGCGATCACGGCGTGCGGGTCCCCGTACACCTCGAAGGAGACCATCGCCCCGCCGATCCGCGGGTAGTGCACCCGGGCGATCCGCGGATCGTCGGTCAGCCTGCGCGAGAGTTCGGCTGCGCTCGCCGAGGCGGCGCGTACGCGGACCGGAAGGGTGGACAGCCCGCGCAGGAGCAGGTAGCCGGCCAGCGGGTGGAGCACCCCGCCGGTGGCGAACCGCACCTGGCGCAGCCGGGCGGCGAACTCCTCGTCGCAGGCGACGACCCCGCCCATCACGTCGCCGTGCCCGCCGAGGTACTTGGTGGCGCTGTGCAGGACGATGCGGGCCCCGTGTTCGACGGGGCGCTGGAGCACGGGCGTGGCGAAGGTGTTGTCGACCAGGAGCGGTACGGAGCCGCAGGAGTGGGCGACGGCCCGGATGTCGATCTCGGCGAGCGTGGGGTTGGCCGGGGTCTCGACCATGACGAGGCCGGTGTCCGGGCGGATCGCGTCGGCGATGCCCGCCGGGTCGGTCCAGGTCACCTCGGTGCCCAGCAGCCCGGCGCCCAGCAGGTGGTCGCTGCACCCGTACAGGGGCCGGACCGCGACGACATGGCGCAGCCCCATGCTCGCGCGGGCGAGCAGGACCGCCGTGAGGGCCGCCATGCCGCTGGCGAACGCGACAGCGCTGTCGGTTCCCTCCAGCCGGGCGAGCGCCGTCTCGAAGCGGGCGGTGGTCGGGTTGTCCAGCCGCGCGTAGATGGGCGGGCCGTCCGGCCGGGCGCCCGTGGTGGCGAAGGCGTCGATCCGCTCGGCCTCACCGCGCGAGTCGTAGGAGGGGTAGGTGGTGGACAGGTCGAGCGGCGGGGCGTGCAGGCCGAGGGAGGCGAGATCGTCGCGTCCGGCGTGTACGGCTTCGGTGGCCAGCGCCCTGGACGGGGTGGGGGCAGGGGGCGTCGTCGAGACTTCGTTGTCCATGGACAGCACTCTGAACAGTTACCGGTTCGTAGCGGCAAAGGGCCGTGTTACGTTCGCCGTATGGCCGATTCCGTCGCTCTGGATCCGGTGGATCTGCATATTCTGCGGCTGTTGCAGAACGATGCGCGGACCACGTACCGCGAACTCGCCGCCGAGGTGGGGGTGGCGCCCTCGACCTGCCTGGACCGGGTGACCCGGCTGCGCCGCTGCGGGGTCATCCTCGGCGACCAGCTGCGGCTGGACCCGGCGAAGCTCGGCCGGGGCCTTCAGGCACTGCTCCTGGTGCAGGTCCGGCCGCACCGGCGTGAGCTCATCGGCCCGTTCGTGGACCGGGTCCGGGCCCTGCCGGAGTCCCGCGCGCTCTTCCATCTCACCGGCCCCGACGACTATCTGGTCCAGGTGGCGGTGGCCGACACCGCGGATCTCCAGCGGCTGGTGCTGGACGAGTTCACCTCGCGCCGGGAGGTGGCCCGGGTCGAGACCCGGCTGATCTTCCAGCAGTGGGAGTGCGGCCCGCTGCTGCCGCCCGGCGACACGGTCCGCCCGTGATCGTCTTTTGGACGCACGCCGTTCAGCAGTGGTGACGAGAGGGGGCCCGGCGTTGGAGGATGTCCGCATGTCAGACACTTCGAGCAGCGCGCTGCCCCGCCAGGTCGCCGACGCCTACGTCGACGCAATCATCGAACTCGACCCGATCACGGGCACCTATCTGGGTGTCCGGGAAAGCTCGCGCCGCCTGCCCGATTTCTCACCGGCCGGCCAGGCCGCGGTCGCCGACCTCATCCGTGCCACGTTGCTGAAGCTGGAGGACGCGCAGCGGCTCCCGGGCGCCGACACCGATGCCGAACGCCGCTGCGGACGGCTCCTGCGGGAGCGGCTGACGGCGGAACTCGCCGTGCACGAGGCGGAGGAGGGGCTGCGGACCGTCTCCAACCTGCACTCGCCCGCTCACAGCCTCATCGGGGTCTTCCCGGTCACCCCCACCGAGACGGAGGAGGACTGGGCGGCGGTCGTGGAGCGGCTGCGCGCCGTGCCGGCCGCGTACGAGGGGTACCGCGCCTCGCTCGGCCTCGGGCTGGAGCGCAAGCTGTACGGAGGCCCGCGCGCGACGGCCACGTTCATCGGCCAGCTGACGGAGTGGGGCGGCGCGAGCGACGGCCCGGCGTTCTTCGAGGAGTTCGTCAAGGCCGGTCCCGACGCGCTGCGGGCGGAGCTGGACGAGGCCGCCCGGCTCGCCACGGCTTCGGTACTGGCCCTGCGGGACTGGATGCGTGACGTCTACGCCCCGGCGATCGAGGGGGCACCCGACACGGTCGGCCGGGAGCGCTACGCCCGCTGGTCGCGCCAGTACAACGGGACGGACCTCGATCTCGACGAGGCGTACGCGTACGGCTGGTCCGAGTACCACCGGCTGCTCGCCGAGATGAGGACCGAGGCCGCGAAGATCCTGCCCGGCGCGGGCCCCTGGGAGGCGCTCGCCCACCTCGATGTGCACGGCAAGCACATCGAAGGGGTGGAGGAGGTCCGCGAGTGGCTCCAGGGCCTGATGGACGAGGCGATCGAGAAACTGGACGGCACCCACTTCGACCTGGCCGAGCGGGTGCGGAAGGTGGAGTCCCGCATCGCCCCGCCCGGCGGCGCCGCGGCCCCGTACTACACGGGCCCCTCCGAGGACTTCTCCCGCCCCGGGCGCACCTGGCTGCCCACCATGGGCGAGACCCGCTTCCCGGTGTACGACCTGGTCTCGACCTGGTACCACGAGGGTGTGCCCGGCCACCACCTCCAGATCGCGCAGTGGACGCACGTCGCCGACAGCCTCTCCCGCTACCAGGCGTCGGTCGGCATGGTCAGCGCGAACGCGGAGGGCTGGGCGCTGTACGCGGAGCGGCTGATGGACGAGCTGGGTTTCCTGTCCGACGCGGAGCGGCGCCTGGGCTATCTGGACGCGCAGATGATGCGGGCCTGCCGGGTGATCGTGGACATCGGCATGCACCTGGAGCTGGAGATCCCGGCCGACTCGCCGTTCCACCCCGGTGAGCGCTGGACGCCCGAGCTGGCGCAGGAGTTCTTCGGCAGCCACAGCGGGCGGCCGGCGGACTTCGTGGAGAGCGAGCTGACCCGCTACCTCTCGATGCCGGGCCAGGCCATCGGCTACAAGCTGGGCGAGCGGGCGTGGCTGCTCGGCCGTCAGAACGCGCGCGCCGCGCACGGTGACGCGTTCGACCTGAAGGCCTGGCACATGGCGGCGCTCTCCCAGGGCTCGCTCGGCCTGGACGATCTGGTCGACGAGCTGTCCAGGCTCTGACCCGCCCCCGCCCCGGCCGGACCCCGTTCACCGAGCGGTAACGGCGGTAGAATGCTCGCCCCGACTTATCCACAGATGGCCGCCCTTTGCTTACCGAGTCCCGCCGCCGCGCCTACCTGAACGCCATGCAAG
>NZ_JBEYKR010000064.1:0-39641 GCF_040703535.1 Streptomyces sp. NPDC007346 | reverse complement strand
TGGCGCCGACCCTGTGCGCGCTGTTCATGCGCCGCCCGCAACACCCCGAGCACGCCGCGCCGACCTTCGGCGAGATGAAGCGCAATCAGCTGCCTCCCTCTCTGCGGTAAGGGATCTCATGTCCTTCTTCACTGACCTGGCCCATCAGTACATCGACGGCGAGTGGCGGCCGGGGAAGGGGTCCTGGGACATCATCGACTTCAACCCCTTCGACGGCGAGAAGCTCGCCTCGATCCCCGTCGCCACCGCCGAAGAGGTCGACCAGGCCTACCGCGCCGCCGAGCGCGCCCAGCAGGCGTGGGCCGACACCAACCCGTACGCCCGGCGCACGGTCCTGGAGAACGCGCTGCGCATCGTCGAGGAGCGCGAGCCGCAGATCGCCGAGGCCATCGTCGCCGAGCTCGGCGGCACCCACCTGAAGGCCGCCTTCGAACTGCACCTGGTCAAGGAGTTCCTGCGCGAGGCCATCCAGCTCGCCCTGCGCCCGACCGGGCAGATCCTCCCCTCGCCCACCGAGGGCAAGGAGAACCGCGTCTACCGGGTGCCCGTCGGGGTCGTCGGCGTCATCAGCCCCTTCAACTTCCCCTTCCTGCTCTCCCTCAAGTCCGTCGCCCCCGCCCTCGCCCTCGGCAACGCGGTCGTCCTCAAGCCGCACCAGAACACCCCGGTCTGCGGCGGCACCCTGCTGGCCAAGGTCTTCGAGGACGCCGGGCTGCCCGCCGGACTGCTCAACGTCGTCGTCACCGACATCGCCGAGATCGGCGACACCCTGCTGGAGCACCCCGTACCGCAGGTCATCTCCTTCACCGGCTCGGACAAGGTCGGCCGGCACGTGGCGACCGTCTGCGCCGCCAACCTCAAGCGCGCCGTCCTCGAACTCGGCGGCAACAGCGCCCTGATCGTGCTGGACGACGCCGATGTGGACTACGCGGTCGACGCCGCGGTCTTCAGCCGCTACGTCCACCAGGGGCAGGTCTGCATGGCCGCCAACCGGATCCTGGTCGACCGGGCGATCGAGAAGGAGTTCACCGAGAAGTTCGTCGCCAAGGTCGCCTCGCTCACCGTCGGGGACCCGGCCGACCCGGCCACCCAGATCGGCCCGCTGATCAACTCCTCGCAGGCCGAGTCCATCTCCCGGCTCGTCGACGAGACCGTCGCCTCCGGCGCCACCGCCCTGCTCCACGGCCGCGCCGACGGCAACGTGGTCAGCCCCTCCGTGCTGACCGGTCTCCCCGCCGACTCGCCCGTCCTCCGGCAGGAGATCTTCGGTCCGGTCGCCCTGCTCGTCCCCTTCGACGGCGAGGACGAGGCCGTCCGCATCGCCAACGACACCCCGTACGGGCTCAGCGGCGCCGTCCACACCGGCAACATCGAGCGCGGGGTGCGGGTCGGGCAGCGCATCCACACCGGAATGATCCACATCAACGACGGCACCGTCCACGACGAGCCGATCGTCCCCTTCGGCGGCGAGAAGAGCTCGGGCCTCGGCCGGCTGAACGGCGAGTCGATGGTGGAGGCCTTCACCACGCAGAAGTGGATCTCCGTCCAGCACGGCCGCTCGCAGTTCCCCTTCTGACCCACGCCCGACCGGCCGGGCGCGGCCCCGCGACCGGCTGGACCCCCTGCGCCGGGCACGCCCGCGACGGCGGCTCATGGTCTACTGCGGGAGGCGGCACCCGCCGCCTCCCGCCGGCAGACCCACCGCAGAGAAGTGAACCGCCCGACGTGCGCCTGAACGACCTCGACGAACGCATCGTCCACGCCCTCGCCGAAGACGCCCGGCGCTCCTACGCCGACATCGGCGCGATCGTCGGCCTCTCCGCCCCCGCGGTGAAACGCCGCGTCGACCGGCTCCGCGCCGAGGGCGCGATCACCGGCTTCACCGTGCGCGTCGACCCGGCCGCGCTCGGCTGGGAGACCGAGGGGTTCATCGAGATCTACTGCAGCCGCAACACCTCCCCGGAAGCGATCAAGCAGGGCCTCGCCCGCTACCCGGAGATCGCCTCGGCCTCCACCGTCACGGGCGACGCCGACGCCGTGGTCCAGGTCTTCGCCGCCGACATGCGCCACTTCGAACAGGTCCTGGAGCGGATCGCGGGGGAGCCATACGTCGAGCGGACGAAGTCCGTACTGGTGCTCTCACCGCTGCTGCGCCGGTACTCGGCGGAGGCGCCGCCCGCCTGACCCCGGCCCCGGACGACCTCCGGCGCAGTGGCGCACATCACCCTGCTGACCTGCGGCGATGCTCCACGCAACGTTTCGCCGTTCCCGGGCCTGCGCACGCAACGAATCGACGGTCCCCGCGCAACATCCGCGCCTTGTCCCAGGCACGAGGCGACACGTACCTTCGATACGTCTCCCCACCCCGCCGCACCGCCCGAGGTCAGCCATGCCGCCGTTGCGCACCGCCCTGCTCCAGAGTTCCGGACGGCCGGGTGCCGTCGCCGAGAACCTGAAGGCGCTGGACGAGGCCGCCGCGCGCGCCGCCGAGGCGGGCGCCCGGCTGCTGGTCACCCCCGAGCTGTTCCTGACCGGGTACGCCATCGGCGACGCCGTCCCCGAGCTGGCCGAGCCCGTCGACGGACCCGGCGCACGGGCCGTCGCCGAGACGGCCGTACGCCACGGCCTCGCCGTCCTGTACGGCTACCCGGAGCGCGACGGCGAGCGGATCTTCAACGCCTCCCAGCTCATCGGCGCCGACGGCACCCCGCTGGCCAACTACCGCAAGACCCACCTCTTCGGCTGCTTCGAGCGGGAGTGGTTCACGCCCGGCGAGCGGACCGTGGTCCAGGCCGACCTGGACGGCATCCGCGTCGGCCTGCTGATCTGCTACGACGTCGAGTTCCCGGAGAACGTCCGGGCGCACGCGCTGGCCGGCACCGACCTGCTGCTGGTGCCCACCGCGCAGATGCACCCGTTCCAGTTCGTCGCCGAGTCCGTCATCCCCGTACGCGCCTTCGAGAGCCAGATGTACGTGGCGTACGTCAACCGCACCGGCCCGGAAGGCGAGTTCGAGTTCGTCGGGCTGAGCTGCCTGGCCGGTCCCGACGGCACCGTGCGCACCCGCGCCGGCCGTGGCGAGGAACTCGTCGTCGGCGAGGTGGACCCGGAGTTCCTGGCCGCCTCACGCACCGCCAACCCCTACCTGCACGACCGCCGCCCCGGTCTGTACGGCTCCCTCGGCTGAGCCCGCCCCCCGGCCGCTTCCTCTCTCCCGTCATCGCGCAAGGAGTCCGTACCCCATGACGTCCACGGTGCCCAACGCCGTCCAGCACACCGACGCCGCCGCCCCGCCGATCACCATGTTCGGGCCGGACTTCCCGTACGCGTACGACGACTTCCTCGCCCACCCGGCCGGCCTCGGCCAGATACCGGCGACCGAGCACGGCCAGGAGGTCGCCGTCATCGGCGGCGGGCTCTCCGGCATCATCGCGGCGTACGAGCTGATGAAGATGGGGCTCAGGCCCGTCGTCTACGAGGCGGACCGGATCGGCGGTCGGCTGCGAACCGTGGGCTTCGACGGCTGCGAGCCCTCGCTCACCGCCGAGATGGGCGCGATGCGCTTCCCGCCGTCCTCCACGGCGCTCCAGCACTACATCGACCTGGTGGGGCTGGAGACCCGGGCCTTCCCCAACCCGCTCTCCCCGGCCACGCCCTCGACCGTCGTCGACCTCAAGGGCGAGTCGCACTACGCCGAGACCATCGACGACCTGCCGCAGGTCTACCGCGATGTCGCCGACGCCTGGAACGCCTGCCTGGAGGAGGGCGCCGACTTCTCCGACATGAACCGGGCGCTGCGCGAGCGCGACGTACCGCGCATCCGGGAGATCTGGGCCGAGCTCGTCGAGCGGCTCGACAACCAGACCTTCTACGGTTTCCTCTGCGACTCCGACGCCTTCAAGTCCTTCCGGCACCGCGAGATCTTCGGCCAGGTCGGCTTCGGCACCGGCGGCTGGGACACCGACTTCCCCAACTCCATCCTGGAGATCCTGCGGGTCGTCTACACCGAGGCCGACGACCACCACCGCGGCATCGTCGGCGGCAGCCAGCAGCTCCCGCTGCGCCTGTGGGACCGCGAGCCGCGGAAGATCGTCCACTGGCCGCTGGGCACCTCGCTGGCCTCCCTGCACGGCGGCGAGCCGCGCGGCGCCGTGACCCGGCTGACCCGTACGGCGGGCAACCGCATCACGGTCACCGACGCCACCGGCGACATCCGCACCTTCCGGGCCGCCGTCTTCACCGGCCAGTCCTGGCTGCTGCTCTCCAAGATCGACTGCGACGACGCGCTCTTCCCGATCGACCACTGGACGGCGATGGAGCGCACCCACTACATGGAGTCGTCCAAGCTGTTCGTCCCGGTCGACCGGCCGTTCTGGCTGGACAAGGACGAGCTCACGGGCCGCGACACGATGTCGATGACGCTCACCGACCGGATGACCCGGGGGACGTACCTCCTGGACGACGGCCCGGACAGGCCCGCCGTCATCTGCCTCTCCTACACGTGGTGCGACGACAGCCTGAAGTGGCTGCCGCTCTCCCCGAAGGAGCGCATGGAGGTCATGCTCAAGTCGCTCGGGGAGATCTACCCGAACGTCGACATTCGCAGCCACGTCATCGGCAACCCGGTCACCGTCTCCTGGGAGAACGAGCCCTACTTCATGGGCGCGTTCAAGGCGAACCTGCCCGGCCACTACCGCTACCAGCGGCGGCTGTTCACCCACTTCATGCAGGACCGGCTGCCCGCCGACAAGCGGGGCCTGTTCCTCGCGGGCGACGACATCTCCTGGACGGCCGGCTGGGCCGAGGGCGCCGTGCAGACCGCGCTCAACGCGGTGTGGGGCGTCATGCACCAGTTCGGCGGGGCGAGTGACCCGACCAACCCCGGCCCCGGTGACCTCTTCGACGAGATCGCGCCGGTGGAGCTGCCGGAGGACTGAACCACCGGCAGGACACGTACGCGGGCGTCAGCGGCACGGGGTGAGCAGGAAGCGCACCACCAGCCCGGCGCCCGCGTCGGTCTGCCGCCGGAACTCCTCGGCCGACGAAGGGAGTCCGCGCAGCCGCCAGAGCACCCGGGCCGACGACCAGGCGGCCTCGCGGGCCCGCTCCAGGCTCCAGGAACTCACCAGATGGTTCAGCGGGTCCGCGATCCGGAGAAGGTCGGGGCCCGGCATCAGATCGTCGTGGATCCGCTCCTCCAGCGACGCGAGGAGGTCACCCACCCGCTCGAACTCCCCCTCCAGCTCCGGCGGAGCGCAGTCGAGCGTATGGCAGGTGTCCACCACGGCCAGGGAAAGGTCGTGCGCGATGTGCGCGTGGAGACCGCCGAGGGCGAACTGCACCGGGCGTACGCCGGGGTGGTGCCGGTACTGGAACAGCGGACGCCAGCACTCCGGCGGACGCCCGCCCGCCTCGGCCGCGTCGAGGGCCGACAGATAGCGCTCGGCGAGCCGTGCCCGGAGGGTGCCGGTGGTGGCCTCCCCGTATCCCGTCTCCGCCGGCCGTACGTCGTGGAAGACCCCGACCCCGTCCCCGGGCGGCCACCGGTGGCGCAGCGCACGCATCCGCTGGGTCAGGGTGTCCGCGACGAGCGCGGGGAGCACCGCCGGTTCTGCGAACTGTTCGATCTGCGTCATGAGCGGAGCGTCCCAGTCGTAGGCTCACCACGGCACCGCCCGGCTCAAGGTTCATCGGAACGGACGAACGGCGGCGCCGGAAAAGGGGTTCGAGGAGTGCCGGGCATACGCGCGCAACGCCGCATCACCCGACGGGAACGCCGTCGTGCCGCCCGCCGGCACGGCCTGCTGGCCGTCGCCTCGGCCGTCGTGGCGATCGGTGCCGCGGCCGGTCTGATCGAGGCGGGGCAGGACGGGCGGCGGACCACGGCCCTCCCGGAGCCGTCGCCCCCGCCGGTCCTCCAGCCGCTGCCCGCCGTCCCGACGCCCACCGCCCCCGTACGGCCCACCGCTTCGCCCTCCACCACCCCCACGACGGCCCCACCGTCACCGTCGACGTCCCCGTCGCCCCGTGCCTCCCGCACGAGCGCCGCCCCCGCGAAGCCCTCTTCGGCGGCCCCCGCCCCGGCACCCGCGAGCGGCCTCTTCCGCCACCCGCGGTCCCATGTCCTCGAGTGGGTGCGGGCCAACCCCGACGACCCGCGCCGCCCGGTGATCGAGTCCAGGATCGCGGCGCAGCCGGCGGCCGTCTGGTTCGCGCGGTACAACCCGGGGGAGATCGCCGGGGAGGTCCGTGCCGTCACCCGGGGCGCGGCAGCCGTCGGGCGGACCCCGGTGCTCGTCCCGTACGCCATACCCGACCGGGACTGCGGCGGGGCCTCGCAGGGCGGGGCGCCGGACTTCGCGGCGTACGACGCCTGGATACGGGAGTTCGTCCAGGGCCTCGGCGCGGGCCCGGCGATCGTGATCCTGGAGCCGGACGCCATCGCCCTCTCCGACTGCCTCACCGCCTCCGGGCGCGCTGCCCGCTTCGCCTCGCTGGCCCGCGCCGGATCCACCCTGCGCGCCGCCAACCCCGAGGCCCGGGTCTACTTCGACGGCGGCCACTCCGGCTGGCACGCCCCCGCGAAGCAGGCGGCCGCGCTCCGGGCGGCCGGGGCGGCGACCAGCGGCGACGGCATCTTCACCAACGTGGCCAACTTCCACCGCACCGCCGACGAGCGGACCTACGCCCGCCAGGTGCTGGCCGCACTCGGCGGCCCGGCCGGCCTCGGCGCGGTCATCGACACCAGCCGCAACGGCAACGGCGCGCCCGCCGCCGGCCAGTGGTGCGACCCGGCGGGCCGGGCGCTGGGGCGGACCCCGACGACGCGGACCGGCGAGGACCGGATCGACGCGTATCTGTGGGTGAAGCTGCCGGGGGAGTCCGACGGCTGCTCGGGCGCGCCGGGCGCCTTCGCCCCGGAGTACGCCTACGGACTGGCCACCGGCTGAGCCCGGCAGGCCTGCTGGGGACTTGATGGGGACCCGATGAGGAACCCGCTGAGGATCCGCTGATCCCGGGCCCGGCTTCAGGCCTTCCCGGGCCCGGGATCAGGACGCCGCGCCCCGGCTCAGGCCTTCCCGGGCCCCGGCTTCTCGCCGTCCTTCGCCCCCTCGTCGTACGCCGACGTGCCGGAGTCCAGCAGCGGTTCCTGGGTCTTGAGGTGGGCAGGGGCGAAGGCGCGCAGCACGTGGTAGCCGGTGATCACGACGAGGGTGCCGAGCGCGATACCGCCCAGCTCGAAGTTGTCGGTGATCTTCAGGCTGACCCCGCCGACGCCGATGATGATGCCCGCGGCGGCCGGCACCAGGTTGAGCGGATTGCGCAGGTCCACCCGGCCGTTGAGCCAGATCTGCGCACCGAGCAGGCCGATCATCCCGTACAGGATCACGGTGATCCCGCCGAGCACCCCGCCCGGGATCGCCGCGACGACCGCGCCGAACTTGGGGCAGAGGCCGAAGAGCAGGGCGAAGCAGGCCGCCGCCCAGTAGGCCGCCGTCGAGTAGACCCGGGTCGCGGCCATCACGCCGATGTTCTCGGAGTACGTGGTGTTGGGCGGGCCGCCCACGGCGGTGGAGAGCATCGACGCCGCGCCGTCCGCCGCGATGGCGGTGCCGAGCTTGTCGTCCAGCGAGTCGCCGGTCATCTCGCCCACGGCCTTCACATGGCCCGCGTTCTCCGCGACCAGCGCGATCACCACGGGCAGGGCGACCAGGATCGCGGACCACTCGAAGGCCGGCGCGTGGAAGGAGGGCAGGCCGATCCAGTCCGCCGCGCCCACGCCCGACAGGTCCAGCCGCCAGTGGTCGACGGCCTCCGCGCCGCCCGCCGGGGAGTGGATCTTGCCGAACACCAGGTCCAGCGCCCAGGAGAGCAGGTAGCCGAAGACCAGCCCGAGGAAGATGGCGATCCGCGAGAGGAAGCCGCGCAGGCACACCACGGCCAGGCCGGTGAAGAGCATCACCAGCAGCGCGGTCCACTGGTCCTGCGGCCAGTACGTCGACGCGGTCACCGGCGCCAGGTTGAACCCGATCAGCATCACGACCGCGCCGGTCACCACCGGCGGCATCGCCGCGTGGATGATCCGCGCGCCGAACCGCTGCACCGCCAGACCCACCAGGAACAGCGCCGCGCCGACCACCAGCACCGCACCCGTGACGGTGGCGCTGTCACCGCCGCTCGCCCGGATGGTGGCCGCGACCCCGACGAAGGAGAGCGAGCAGCCCAGATAGCTGGGCACCCGGCCCTTGGTGGCCAGCAGGAAGATCACGGTCGCGACGCCGGACATCATGATCGCGAGGTTCGGGTCGAGCCCCATCAGCACCGGGGCGACGAACGACGCCCCGAACATCGCGACCACGTGCTGCGCGCCGAGCCCGAAGGTACGGGGCCAGGAGAGCCGCTCGTCGGGGCGGACCACCGCCCCGGGCGCGGGGGTCTTCCCGTCGCCGTGCAAGGTCCAGCGCACGCCGAGGCTCATTGGTTGCTCCCTGAAGGTCTGCTCGGTGTGCCGGCCGGTCTGCGACCCGGTGTTCGGTGTTCACCTGCGGAAAAGATCAGCGCCATGGTAGTGGTGCGGTGGACGGCGACCGCGCCGAGGTCCGCTGCCGGGAGCCGGGCCGCCCACGTGACGCCGCGCGCCGCCGTACACCGCGCGCCTCCCGGCCCACCGTCGTTCACCGCATGCCCCCGCCCGGCCCACCGCCGCACGCCGCTGTACACCGCACGCCGCCGGACCGAGCGGGCTCAGCTCCCGGACGGGCTCTTCGCCGCCGTGCCGCCCACCGCCGACCCCGTGACCTTCCGGTCACCGGCCCGCAGCACCCCGGCGCCCAGCACCAGGCCGAACGCCAGCGCGGTCACCACGCCGAAGGACACGACCAGCGAGGTCGTCTCCGCCAGCGCGCCGATCGCGGAGGGGGCGATCAGACCCGAGGTGTACGTGATGGTGGCGACGCCCGCGATGGCCTGGCTCGGGTTCGGCCCGCTGCGCCCGGCCGCGGCGAAGGCCAGCGGCACCACGACGGCCACCCCGAGCCCCAGCAGCCCGAAGCCGCACAACGCCGCCGCCGGAGAGGGCGAGAACACCACGAGCAGCCCGCCCACGGTGGCCAGCGCCCCTCCCACCCGTACGGTCCGCACCGCGCCGAACCGGTCCACGATCCGGTCCCCGGCGAGCCGCGCCACCGCCATCGTCAGGGCGAAGGCCGTGGTGGAGGCGGCCGCGACCCCGTCCGAGCTGCCCAGGATGTCCCGCAGGTAGACCGCCGACCAGTCCAGGCTGGCGCCCTCCGCGAACACCGCGCAGAACCCGATGGCCCCGATGATCAGCGCCGACTTCGGCGGCAGGGTGAAGCGCGGCGGCGGCTCCTCGTCCGGTTCGCTGCGCAGATCCAGCACGCCCCGGCAGGCGAGCAGCCCCAGCGCCGTCAGTACCAGCGCGGCGAGCGTGTGGTGGAGGCGGGCGTCGGTGCCGGCGTGGGCGGCGACCGTGCCCACCGCCGAGCCGATCAGCGCGCCCACGCTCCACATCCCGTGCAGCCCCGACATGATCGACTTGTCGAGACGGTTCTCCACCTCCACGCCCAGGGCGTTCATCGCCACGTCGGACATCCCGGCCGTGGCCCCGTAGACGAACAGCGCGGCGCACAGCGTCAGCAGGCTCGGCGCCATGGCGGGCAGGATCAACGCGAGCGTCCACAGCGCCAGCAGCCCGCGCAGGGCGGTCCGGGCACCGAAGCGGTGGCTGATCCGGCCCGCCAGCGGCATGGCGATCGAGGCGCCGATCGCCGGGAAGGCCAGGGCGAGACCGAGCTGGCCCGCGCTCACCCCGGCGTGGTCCTGGATCCACGGAATCCGGGTCGCGAAGCTGCCGGTCACCGCCCCGTGCACCGTGAAGACGGCGGCGACGGCGATCCTGGCCCGCCTCACCTGCTCCGCGCCGTGGACCAGGGCGGTCGGTTCCTTCGTCATGCGGTAGTGCCCTCCCCTGAGGATTCCGGTGCACGAGGCCCTCCCGGCGCTCCCGCTCCTCACTGCGCCGCGTAAACTATCAGGAACCCTGCCTGATAAATAGTTCTTTCCGGCAGCGCACACCGCCGCCCCGGGAAGGAGGCTCCGCAGTGGTCTGGAAGGATCCCGGTATGCCCGCATCACCGAGCACGGCTCGGGCCATCAACGACCGGCTCGCCCTGCGACTGCTCCAGCAGGACGGCCCGTTGACGGCCACGCAGCTCAAGACCCTGACCGGGCTCTCCCGCCCGACCGTCGCCGACCTGGTCGAGCGGCTCCGGGGCGCCGGCCTGATCCATGTCGTCGGCGAGTCCGGCGCCGTCCGCAGGGGCCCCAACGCCAAGCTGTACGGGATCGTCGCCGACCGGGCCCACCTCGCCGCCCTGGACGTGCGCACCGGCAGCGTCTCCGTGGTGGTCGCCGATCTGCTGGGGACCACGCTCGCCGAGGCCACCCTGCCCGTCGCGGGCGACACCGGGACCGCGGCCGCCGTCGAGCAGTCCTTCGCCCTGCTGGAGCGCACCGCCCGCGAGGCCGGGTCCGTACCCCTGCACAGCGTCGGCATCGGGGCCCCGGGCCTGATCGACCCGGCCACCGGCGAACTGCGCGACAGCACCGGACTGCCCGCCTGGCACCGGGGCCTGGTCCGGGTGATCCAGCAGCGGCTGCCGGCGACCGTGCTCGTCGAGAACGAGACCAACCTCGCCGCCGTCGCGGAACACCGGGAGGGTGCCGCCGGCGACCGCGAGACGTTCGTCCTGATCTGGCTGGGCCAGGGCATCGGGGCCGCCGTGATGCTGGACGGCAGGCTGCGGCAGGGCGCCTCCGGCGGCGCGGGGGAGATCGGCTTCCTGCCGGTGCCCGGGGTGGCCGGACTGCCCTCGGCCGTCGACTGCGAGGGCGGCTTCTTCTCCCTGGCCGGCTCGGCGGCCCTGTGCGAACTGGCCGCCCGGCACGCCGTCGAGCCTCCCCGGGGCACGGCACAAGGGGTGGCCGGCGGCCGGGACGGGGCGACCGCCGTGGCCGCCGTACGCACCGCGCTGGCGGCGGGGGAGCGGGGGGAGCCGTTCCTGGACGAACTGGCCGACCGCCTCGCCCTCGGGGCCGCGGCGGTCGTCTCGGTCCTGGACCCCGGCTGCGTCCTCCTGGCGGGCGCGGTCGGCGAGGCCGGCGGGCCCCGGCTCGCCGCCCGGGTCGAGGAGCGCCTCGCCCTGATGTCACCGCTGCGCACCGAGGTCCGGGCGGGCTCGCTGGGGGACGGGGCGGTGCTGCGCGGGGCGCTGATCGCCGCCCGGGAGGCGGCGCAGGACGCGCTGTTCGCGCCGGGGGGCTGAGCCTCCGCGCCGCCGTACGGGCCGGGCCGCGGCCGTCCGGCCCGTGGGACGTGGCCGCTCAGCCCGTACGGCGGTGGCGTCCGGCCAGGAACTCCTCGAACGTGACGGTCCCCACCGCGTGGTCCGGGCACAGGTGGCCGCCGCTCCGGTATCCCGCGTACGCCTTCCCCGCCAGCCGCACCGGCACCACCCGACGCCTGCGCCCCGTCGCACGGAGGTAGGCCCCGGCCAGGTCGGCCAGCTCCCGGACCTCGGGCCCGCCCAGGTCCGGCACCCGGCCCGCCGGTGCTCCGAGCGCCAGGGCGGCCAGCCGGCCGGCGACCTCGCCGCTGTCGACGGGCTGGACCGACACCCCGGCGGGCACCGGCAGCACGGGGAGCCGTGCCGCGCCGGAGACGATGCCCAGCACCAGGTCGTGGAACTGGGTGGCCCGCTGGATGCTCGCCCCGATCCCGGAGCCCTCGATCATCCGCTCGACCCGGCGCTTGACCCTGTAGTAGCCGAGCGGCACCCGGTCCACGCCCACGATCGAGATGTGGACCAGATGGGGCACCCCGGCCCGCTTCGCGGCGTCGATGAGATACCCCGCGGCACGGTCGTCCCCGCCGCGCGGAGAGGTGGCGCAGTGCACGATCGCGTCCACCCCGTCGACCGCCGTGTCCAGCCCCTTGCCGTCGCGTAGATCGACGGCGTACGTGGGGGAGCGGCGGCTGAGGCCGCGGACGTCGGCTCCTTCGGTGCGCAGCCGTTCGGCGACCTGGCGGCCGAGTGTTCCGGTGGCGCCGGTGACCAGAATCGTCGTCATGGGGCCAGCCTGACAGAGGCGGGATCAGGTCGCGGCGGGAGCGCGGGAAGCCCCGGCGCAGGACGCCGGGGCTTCTCGGTGCGGGGATGTCACGGTACGGGGGTGAGCGGGGGCGGTCCGCTCACCCCCGTACGGCCGCTAGCAGGCGCCGAGGTCCTTCCAGACGCCCCACTCGCCGGTGGTGCCGGGCTTCTCGCCCTTCGTCCACCACGAGGCCTTCCACTCGTGTCCGTCCTGGCTGACGGTGGAGCCGTTGCCGTACTCGGTGGCCGCGTTCCACGCCGGGGCCGAGCAGTCGCCGCCCGGCTGCGTCGGGTCCGGGGTGGGGGTGGGGGTGGGGCCGGTCGGGTCCGGGGTCGGCGTCGGGCCGGTACCGGTGCCGGGCTCGACCAGGGTGGTGGAGCGGGCCAGGTCACCGGCGAGGGAGTAGGACTTCCCGTCGAAGGTCACGGTCCAGTTGGACGGGGTGGAGGTCGGCAGATAGTAGACGAAGTCCAGCTCCACCGAGGCGCCGGGCTCCAGCGTCTGCCAGGCCGGGAGCTTCAGGGAGACCCGGTTGTAGGGGCCCTTGAGCCCGCCGACGTTGCCGGCCGCGGTGTGGTCGCTGCGGATGATCGACGTACCGAAGCCGGACTGGTCCTTGGCGTTGGCCGGGGCGGAGGTGGAGTAGTCGAACTGGAACTCCGTGCCGCCGGGCAGCGTGGCCTGGGTCCGGTTGGTGATCTTCAGCTTGGGGCTGATCGGGTAGTTGGAGTCACCGAGGGCGAACTGGCCGAAGGAGACGTCGATGTTCACGGCCTCGGTGGGCAGGTCGATCGTGGAGCGCTTGGCGCCGTAGGGGGCCGCCGACTTGAACGCGTCGTACATCGCGCTGGTCAGCGTGGAGCCGGTCTCGTACTGGCCCTTCGCCTCGTTCCACTGGTAGTCGCCCGCCAGCTCCCAGATCATCGTGCCGCCGATGCCGTTGTCGACCACGTAGTCGGCCTTGGCCTGCACGGACTGCTCGTCCTCGGTGGAGAGGAAGACCTTCTTCTGGGCGTTCCACAGCCACGGGGCGACCAGCGTCGAGTCGTACTTGCGGACGTAGGTGCCGGTCAGCTGGGTGTCCGCGGGGAAGCCGTAGTCGGTGAGGTAGTCACCGACGATGCCCTTCTCCAGGTTCTTCGCGTGCCACATCGGGTTGGAACCGGCCGGCGATTCCTTGCCGTTGTCGTCCTTGTCGTGCCACAGGTTGTCGATGCCGACCGCGCCGTCACCGCACTTGGTCAGACCGGCGCCCGCCGGGCAGTCGGTCGTGGCGGCCTTGCCCCACAGGCCGTCGGTTCCGCCCTGGACGTTCTTGAAGCCGCGGGTGTAGTAGGGCAGGCCGATGTTGATGCGGCCGGCCGGCATGGAGCCGCGGAAGTAGTGGTAGGCCCAGTCGGTGTTGAGGTAGCCGACCCCGCCGTACTGCGAGGTGGAGTACACGCCCGCCTGGGCCAGTTCGGCGTCCTTGCCGTCGTCGAACAGGGTGGCGTTCGGGCCGACGTACTCGTTCCAGGCGCCGTGCAGGTCGTAGGACATGATGTTGACGTAGTCCAGGTACTTCTGCATCTGGTACGTCTCCATGCCCCGCAGCAGGTAGCCGGAGGAGGGGGCGGCGACGGTCAGCAGGTAGTGCTTGCCGTCGGCGGCGCCCGCGTGGTCGAGCTTCTCGCGCAGGGTCTTCATCAGGACGTCGTAGCCCTTGACCAGACCGGCGCGGCGCCCATTGGCCAACGTGTGGTCCATGGGGTTGCCCGCGTCCTTCATGGACGTCGCGTACTCGTAGTCGATGTCGACGCCGTTGAAGCCGTACTTGCGGATGAAGTCGACGGCCGAGTCGGAGAAGGTGTTGATGCCCGCCTGGTTGACCGAGCCGTCGGCGTTGGTCGCCATCGAGTAGAAGCCGCCGGAGTTGACGCGCTCGCCGTCCGGGCCGAAGTAGCCGCCGGTCTCGGCCCAGCCGCCCACGGAGACCAGGGTCTTCACGTCCGGGTACTGCTTCTTGTACTTGGTCAGCAGGTTGAAGTGCCCCTTGTAGGGGAGCGCCGGGTCCATCTCGGCGCCTGCGACACCGGGCCAGGTCATTCCGGTGGAGGCGTTGTCGGCGCTGTCGGGGCCGACCGAGAGCTTGTTGGTGCTGTCGACGTGCGCGAAGGCGTAGTTGAGGTGCGTGACCTTGTCCCAGGGGATGTTGGGGACCAGGTAGGCGTCCTTGCCGTCCTTGCCGGTACGCCAGTTGGTGAAGTACCCGATGACGCGGCGCTGGTGGTCGTCGCCCATCTTCTCGCGTCCGTCAGCGTCGTAGACGGTGCAGTACGGGGTGTCGGCCCCGGGGGTCTTGTACAGCCCGTCGGGGCGACAGGACTCGTGGTCGGTGGCGGCCGCCGACGGGGAGGCGGCGAGGGAGGTCATCAACAGGCCGGCGACAGCGGCGCCGGCGGCGAGCAGCGTGGTTCTCGCTCTGGTGGGGGACGGCATGGGGTCGTTCCTCCTGGGGAGGTCGTCAGAACACAACTGGCAAAAGGGGGTTGGGTCGTGTCGGGGTCCCGGTGTGCGCACACCGTGGGACCGAACCTCCGAGGTGACGCAGAGATTAAGAGGACTAGACCACTGCGTCAATAGGTCTGGACCTTTACCGCTCAACTTTCTCGATGACTACGTTGTCGACCTACCGTCGACTTCTCGCCGACAGGAATTCGCCAGGTGTGCTGTGACCCAGACCACAGTGATCACCCGCATGGGTGAGGGGTGTCCGTGGCAGACTGGTTGCGTACCAGTAGCAGCGCACTCCGGGGTCGGTGCAATTCCGAACCGGCGGTTATAGTCCGCGACCCGTCCGCATCCAGCGGCCGGTTGACCAGGTGGGATTCCTGGACCGACGGTTAAAGTCCGGATGGGAGGCAGTGCGCGGCGGTTCGTCATCGGGTACGCCGCCGTAGGCGGACGCATGGCCGGGAAGTTCCAGGCCCCTGCGTCCCTTCTTCGGTTCTCGGCGTCTCCCCTGGTGAGCCGCTTCATCTGTCGTCATCGACAGGCCCCGGAGTCCGTGCCCGAAGAGGCAGGAGGACCCGGTGGCCACCGCAGCCGACATCACCGCCATGGGCCGAGCCGTCATGCTCGCCGCCCGCGGTCTCGGCTCCACCAGCCCCAATCCGGTCGTCGGATGCGTGATCACCGACGCCTCCGGAGCCCTGGCCGGTGAAGGCTTCCACCAGCGCGCCGGAGGGCCGCACGCCGAGGTCCACGCCCTGCGCGCGGCCGGCGAGCGGGCCCGGGGCGGCACCGCCTACGTCACCCTCGAACCCTGTAACCACACCGGCCGCACCGGCCCCTGCGCCCAGGCCCTCCTGGACGCCGGGATCAGCCGGGTCGTGTACGCGGTCGGCGACCCGAACCCGCGGGCCACCGGGGGAGCCGACACCCTGCGTGCGGCCGGGGTCCAGGTCGAGCGGGGGCCCCTCACCGAAGAGGCCGAGGCGGGCAACGCCGCCTGGCTCACCTCGGTGCGCCTGGGCCGCCCGTACGTCCTGTGGAAGTACGCCGCCACCCTCGACGGCCGCGTCGCCGCCGCCGACGCCACCAGCCGCTGGATCACCTCGCCCGAGGCCCGCGCCGACGTCCACCGGCTCCGCGCCGAGGCCGACGCGGTGATCGTGGGCTCCGGCACCGCCCGCGCCGACGACCCCCAGCTGGGTGTACGCGGCATCGACGGCGCCACCCAGCCCCTGCGGGTCGTCGTCGACACGAACGCCACGGCCGTGAAGCCCGGCGCCCGCGTCCTGGACGCCACCGCGCCCACCCTGGTCGCCCTCGCCGAGGACGCCGCCGCGGGCCACCTCCCCGAGGAAGCCGTCCTGCGGCTGCCCCGCGCCACCACCGGCCCCGGCCTGGACCTCGACGCCCTCCTCGCCGCCCTGCACGAGCGCGGCATCCGCTCCGTACTCCTCGAAGGCGGGCCGAGGCTGGCCGGTGCCTTCGTCGCCGCGGGAAAGGTCGACAAGGTCGTCGGCTATCTCGCCCCGGTTCTGCTCGGCGCGGGCCCCGCGGCCCTCGCCGACGCCGGAATCACCACCATCTCCCGGGCGTTGCGCCTCGAGGTGACCGAGACCGTCCGTATCGGCCCCGACCTGCGCATCACCGCCGCCCCCGCCTCTGCTCGGAAGGGAAACTGAGTGTTCACCGGAATTGTCGAAGAACTGGGTGAGGTCACCGCCGTCGAGGAGCTCGCCGACGCCTCCCGCTTCCGGCTGCGCGGCCCCCTCGTCACCGAGGGAGCCGGGCACGGCGACTCCATCGCGGTGAACGGCGTCTGCCTCACGGTCGTGGAGACCGGCGAGGGCGAGTTCACCGCCGACGTGATGGCCGAGACGCTGAAGCGCTCCAGCCTGGGCGCCCTCACCACCGGCTCCCGCGTCAACCTGGAGCGCCCCATGGCGCTCGGCGGCCGGCTCGGCGGGCACATCGTCCAGGGGCACGTGGACGGCACCGGCACCATCGTGGAGCGCACCCCCTCCGAGCACTGGGAGATCGTCAAGGTCTCCCTGCCGTCCGAGCTGACCCGGTACGTCGTCGAGAAGGGCTCCATCACCGTCGACGGCGTGAGCCTCACCGTCGTCGACGCGGGACCCGACTACTTCACCATCAGCCTCATCCCCACCACCCTCGCCCTGACCACGCTCGGCCGCAAGCAGCCCGGCGACCCGGTCAACCTGGAGGTGGACGTCATCGCCAAGTACGTCGAGCGGCTGCTCGGGGACCGGTCCGGGCAGGACCCGCGATGAACACCGTCTCCTGGCTGAACTCCGAGGCCTTCACCGTGTTCGGCCAGCACATCAAGTGGGCCGACATGATCGGCAACCTCATCGGCCTGACCGCCCTGGCCCTCGGCTGGCGGCGCTCCATCTGGACCTGGCCCGCCCAGCTGCTCGCCGGCGCGATCCTCCTGGTCGCCTTCGCCTCCGCGCACCTGTCCGGCAGCGCGGGCAAGCAGCTGGTCGTCATCGTCGTGGCCCTGTGGGGCTGGTGGTCCTGGAACCGGGGCAAGCAGCAGGCCCAGGACGGCTCCATCGCCGTCCGCTTCGCCACCTGGCGCGAACGCGGCGTGCTGATCGGCGGGGCGGCGCTGGGCACCCTCGCCGTCGGCGGCCTGTTCACCGCGTTCCCCTCGCTCTCCTGGGACCCGTGGCCGGACGCGTACATCTTCGTCGGCACGATCGTCGCGATGTACGCCCAGGCCCGCGGCATGGTCGAGTTCTGGTTCGCCTGGCTCCTGGTCGACCTCGTCGGCGTCCCGCTGAACTTCGCCAACGGCTTCGCCTTCTCCGGCTTCGTCTACATCATCTACGGCGCCCTCGTCCTGTGGGGCATGCGCGACTGGTGGCTGCGTACGCGGACACCCGCTCTGGAAGGAGCCACGGCATGACTGCCCAGCCCACCTGGCTGCACCCCGGCCACGACCCGCTCACCGAGGACCTCTCCCTGGACCCCGTCGAGCAGGCCGTCCGCGACATCGCCGAGGGCCGCCCCGTCGTCGTCGTGGACGACGAGGACCGCGAGAACGAGGGCGACCTCGTCATCGCCGCCGAGATGGCGACCCCGGAGATCGTCGCCTTCATGATGAGCGAGTGCCGCGGCCTGATCTGCGCCCCGATGGAGAGCGACGAGCTGGAGCGGCTCGAACTCCCGCAGATGGTCGCCGACAACACCGAGTCCATGCGGACCGCCTTCACCGTCACCGTCGACGCCTCCGCCGCCCACGGCGTCACCACCGGCATCTCCGCCGCCGACCGCGCCACCACCCTGCGGATGCTCGCCGGCGGCACCGCGGGCCCCGGCGACTTCGTCCGCCCCGGCCACATCTTCCCGCTGCGCGCCCGCTCCGGCGGCGTCCTCGTCCGCAACGGCCACACCGAGGCCGCCGTCGACCTCGCCCGGCTCGCCGGGCTGCGCCCCGCCGGGGCCATCGTGGAGATCGCGGGGGAGGACGGCACCATGCTGCGCCTGCCCGAGCTGGTCCCCTTCGCCCGCAAGCACGGCCTGACGATCATCTCCATCGAGGACCTGATCGCCTACCGCCGCGGCGCCGAGCCGACCGTCCGCCGCGAGGCGGCCACCCGCCTGCCCACCGCGTTCGGCGACTTCACCGCGTACGGCTACCGCTCCACCGTCGACGGCGTCGAGCACGTCGCCCTCGTCCACGGCGACCTCACGGAAGGTGGCGGCGAGGACGTCCTCGTGCGCATCCACTCCGAATGCCTGACCGGAGACATCTTCCAGTCCCAGCGCTGCGACTGCGGCCCCCAGCTGCACGCCTCCATGGAGCGGATCACCGAGGAGGGCCGGGGCGTGGTCGTCTACCTCCGCGGCCACGAGGGGCGCGGCATCGGCCTGCTCTCCAAGCTGCGCGCGTACGAACTCCAGGAGCGGGGCGTGGACACCCTCGACGCCAACCTGGAGCTCGGCCTGCCCGCCGACGCCCGCGACTACGCGGTCGGCGCCCAGATCATCGAGGACCTCGGCGTACGCAGCCTGCGGCTGATGACCAACAACCCCGACAAGACCGCGGCCGTCCTGAGCCACGGACTCGCCGTCACCGGCCGCGAGCCCATGCCCGTCCAGGCCGGCGAGCACAATCTGCGCTACCTGCGCACCAAGCGCGACCGCATGGGCCACGACCTGCCCTGGCTCGACGGCGCCCCCGCCTCGACCTGCGCCAACCAGTGACGACCACCACCACGCGACGAGCGACACGAACAACAGGAGAGACATGAGCGGCAAGGGTGCACCCGAACTGTCCGTACGCAACTGCGCCGACCTGCGGGTGGCCGTCATCGCGGCCCAGTGGCACGAGAAGGTCATGGACGGCCTCGTCGACGGCGCCCTGCGCGCCCTGCACGAGCTCGGCATCGACGAGCCGACGCTGCTCCGCGTCCCCGGCTCCTTCGAGCTGCCCGTCGTCGCCAAGGTCCTCGCCGGCCGCGGCTACGACGCGATCGTCGCCCTCGGCGTCATCATCCGGGGCGGCACCCCCCACTTCGAGTACGTCTCCCAGGGCGTCACCCTGGGCCTCACCCAGGTCACCGTCGACACCGGCGTCCCCGTCGGCTTCGGCGTACTGACCTGTGACACCGAGGAGCAGGCGCTCGACCGGGCGGGCATCGAGGGGTCCAACGAGGACAAGGGGCACGAAGCGGTCACCGCCGCCGTGGCCACCGCGGCCACGCTGCGGACCGTCAGCGAACCCTGGCGCTGAGTGGGCCCCGGCGACCCCTTATTCTGAGGACCATCATGGGACACAAAACCTTCGAAGAGCTCTTCGCCGAGCTCCAGCTCAAGGCCGCCGAAGGCGACCCCGCCACCTCGCGCACCGCCGAACTGGTGGACAAGGGTGTGCATGCCATCGGCAAGAAGGTCGTCGAGGAGGCCGCCGAGGTCTGGATGGCCGCCGAGTACGAGGGCAAGGAGGCCGCCGCCGAGGAGATCTCGCAGCTCCTCTACCACGTCCAGGTGATGATGGTCGCCCGCGGCATCTCGCTCGACGACGTCTACGCCCATCTCTGAGCCCGGCCCCGGCACCCACCGCGAAGAACCGCCCGCACGTCCCTTCCGCACCCCTCCGCACAAAGGAACCTGACCTCATGCTGCGCATCGCCGTCCCCAACAAGGGTGCACTCTCCGGGTCTGCGATGGCGATGCTCCATGAGGCCGGCTACCAGCAGCGCAAGGAGTCCAAGGAGCTGGTCCTGGTCGACCCGGGCAACGAGGTCGAGTTCTTCTACCTCCGCCCCCGCGACATCGCCATCTACGTCAGCTCCGGCAGGCTCGACATCGGCATCACCGGCCGCGACCTGCTCCTGGACTCGGGCGCCGACGCCGAGGAGATCCTCCAGCTCGGCTTCGCCCGCTCGACCTTCCGCTACGCCGCCAAGCCCGGCACCGCCTCCGGCCCGCAGGACTTCGACGGCATGACGATCGCCACCTCCTACGAGGGCATCGTCGCCGCCCACCTCACCGAGTCCGGCGTCGACGCGTCCATCGTCCACCTCGACGGCGCGGTCGAGACCGCCATCGAGCTGGGCGTCGCGCAGGTCATCGCCGACGTCGTGGAGACCGGCACCAGCATGCGCAACGCCGGACTCGAAGTGATCGGCGACCCGATCATGACCTCCGAGGCCGTCGTCATCCGCCGCAACGGCGCCCCCACCGACGACCCCAAGGTCCAGCAGTTCCTCCGCCGCCTCCAGGGCGTCCTGGTCGCCCGCTCCTACGTGATGATGGACTACGACTGCCGCGTCGAGCACCTGGAGCGCGCCGTCGCCCTCACCCCGGGCCTGGAGTCGCCGACCATCTCCCCGCTGCACCACGAGGGCTGGGTCGCCGTCCGCTCCATGGTCGCCGCCAAGGAGGCCCAGCGGATCATGGACGACCTCTACGAGCTCGGCGCCCGCGCCATCCTCACCACGGCCATCCACGCCTGCCGCCTCTGACGGGCCCGGCCACCGCACCCCCCTGAGAGAAGATCCGATGTCCGCGCCCCGGCCCGAACTCCCCGCCCTCCCCGTCACCTTCCGGCCCGCCCTCACCCGGGTGGTCCTGCTGAGCGTGGGCCTGGCGATGTTCCTCGTCATCACGGTCGTCGCGCTGATGCTGGAGCGGCTCACCCCGCCGGAGCGGACCAGCTTCATCTTCGTCGCGGCGCTCTTCTTCGGCGTCCTGGCCCTGCTCAGCAGGCCCAGGGTCACCGCCGACGAGAGCGGGGTCACCGTCGTCAACCTCACCCGGACCCGCAGGCTGGCCTGGGAGGAGATCCTCCGCGTCAACCTGCGTTCCGGGGACCCCTGGGTCTTTCTCGACCTCAGCGACGGCACCAGCATGCCCGCCCTCGGCATCCAGCCCGGCATGGCCAAGCAGCAGGCCATCCGCGACGCCCGCGCCCTGCGCGCCCTGGCCGAGACCCGGTCCGCCGGGGGCGACGACACCCCCTGACCGGCCGATCACCCGCGCCGCACGGGGCCCTGTTGTCTACTCTGGTGGGCGGCGGCGCCCCGTGCGCCCCGCCCCGCCCGATCCACAGCCCCCCAGCCGGGGCCCGCGGGGCCTTCCTGCGACCCAAGGAGTGACTCCCTCCAGCAATGGACGGATCGTCCGGTAGTACCTGCGCCGCCCTTTCCCCGGAGGCGGCGGCCTCATGACCACCCCCCTGCTGCTCCTCGCGGCGGCCTTCCTCCTCATCCTCGCCAACGGATTCTTCGTGGCGGCCGAGTTCGGACTCGTCACCGTGGACCGGCCCGACGCCGAACGTGCGGCCGCCGAGGGCGACCGACGGGCCCGTACCGTCGTCGAAGCCCTGCGCGAACTCTCCTTCCAGCTCTCCGGCACCCAGCTCGGCATCACCATCACCTCGCTGGTCGTCGGCATGCTCGCCGAACCGGCCCTCGCCCAGCTGCTCGCCGGACCCCTCACCGCCACCGGACTGCCCCCGGGCGCGGTCCCGGGCATCGGCATCGTCATCGGGATGCTGCTCGCCTCCGCCGTCCAGATGGTCGTCGGCGAACTCGTCCCCAAGAACTGGGCGGTCTCCCGGCCGCTCCAGGTCGCCCGCTTCGTCGCCGGCCCGCAAGCCCGCTTCGCCACCCTGCTGCGCCCCGTCATCACCGCGCTGAACGCCCTGGCGAACCGCCTGGTGAGGCTCTTCGGCGTCGAGCCGACCGACGAGCTGGCCTCCGCCCGTACCCCGGGCGAGCTGGTCTCCCTGGCCCGCCACTCCGCCGAGGCCGGCACCCTGGAGCAGGACACCGCCGACCTCTTCGTACGGACCCTCTCGCTGGCCGGGCTCACCGCCCAGCACGTCATGACCCCCCGGGTGCGGGTGAGCGCCCTGCACACCTCCGCGACCGCCGAGGACGTCCTCAACCTCACCCGCGCCACCGGCCTCTCCCGCTTCCCGGTCTACCGGGACCGCATCGACGAGGTCGTGGGCACGGTCCACCTCAAGGACGCCCTCGCCGTCCCCGCCGCCGAGCGCCTGCGCACCCCGGCCGGCACGATCGCCCTCGCGCCGCTCCTGGTGCCCGAGACCCTGCCCGTGGAGCGGCTGCTGCGGCGGCTGCGCCACGAACAGCCGATAGCCGTCGTCGTCGACGAGTACGGCGGCACGGCCGGGGTGGTCACCCTGGAGGACATCATCGAGGAGCTCGTCGGCGAGGTCCGCGACGAGCACGACGCGGAGGGCTCCGACCGCCCCGAACTCGACCCCGCCACCGGCGAGGACGGCCGCCCGGTGTGGGACGCCGAGGGCAGCTGCCGGGTCCACACCCTGCGCCGGGCGGGCCTGGAGCTGCCGGAGGGGCCGTACGAGACCGTCGCCGGGCTCGTCGCCGACCTGCTCGGCCGCATCCCCGTCCCCGGTGACCTGGCCGAACTCCCCGGCTGGCGGATCACCGTCCGCCAGGTCGGCCACTACCGCGCCGAACGGGTCCGCTTCACCCGCACGGCCGACCCGCTGCCGACGACGGCCGCGCGGGGCCCGGCGGAGAGGGCCGTACGACACGGCCTGCCGCAGCCGTCCGCGCAGGGCGTGCCGGATACCTCCGCGCAGGGCGCGCCGGACGTTTCCGCGCAGGGCGTGCCGGACGTTTCCGCGCACGGCCTGCTGGAGGCCGTGCGATGAGCCTGCTCCACCTCCTGTTCGCCGCCTTCCTGGTGCTGGCGAACGGCTTCTTCGTCGGCGCCGAGTTCGCCCTCGTCTCCGTCCGCCGCAGCCAGATCGAACCGCTGGCCGCACAGGGCTCCGGCCGGGCCCGCACCGTCCTGTACGGGCTGGAGAACCTGCCCCGGATGATGGCCGCCGCCCAGTTCGGCATCACCGTCTGCTCCCTCACCCTCGGGGCCGTCGCCGAGCCGACCGTGGCCCGTCTCCTGGAGCCGGTCTTCCACGCGGTGAACCTCCCCCAGGGGCTCGTCCACCCGCTCGGCTTCGCCCTGGCGCTCGCCCTCGTCGTCGCCCTGCACCTGGTCATCGGGGAGATGGTCCCGAAGAACCTCGCGATGGCCGCCCCGGAGCGCACCGCGCTCTGGCTCAGCCCCGGCCTGGTCGGCTTCGCCCGGCTGTGCCGTCCGGTCACCACCGCGCTGGGCGCCTGCGCGGAGCTGGTGCTGCGGCTCTTCGGCGTCGAACCCAAGGACGAGGTGGAGGCCGTCTTCACCAGCGAGCAGCTCAACCGCCTGGTCGAGGACTCCGGCCAGGCCGGGCTGCTCGGCCCCGAGGCCCAGGAGCGGCTGGGGGACGCCCTCGTCCTGGGCAGCCGGCCCGTCACCGACGTCCTGCTGGAGCGGGGCGGCCTGGTGACCGTGGACCCGTCGGTGACCCCGCGCCGGATCGAGGAGCTGACGGTGAGGACCGGCTTCTCCCGCTTCCCCGTCTGCGCGGAGGGCGGCGGGGGCCCCTTCCTGGGCTACCTGCACGTCAAGGACGTCCTGGAGCTGGAGGACCCCGACCGTCCGGTCCCGCAGCAGATATGGCGCCCGATGACGACCGTACGGGCCGAACTCCCGCTCGACGACGCCCTGACGGTGATGCGCCGCGCCGCCACGCACCTGGCCCAGGTCGCGGACGGCTCGGGCCGGGTCCTGGGCCTGGTGGCGATGGAGGACGTCCTGGAGACGCTGGTGGGCGAGGTCCGCGACCCCTCCCACCGGGTGGTGCCGGTGTCCCTGCGCACGGCGGACGTACCGGCGCCGGAGGACCGGGCGGGGAAGACCCTGGTGTCCTGAGGCGTACGGGGCGTACGAGGCGTACGGAGCGGGCAGGGCGGCCCCGAGGCGTACGGGGCCGTACGGGCCGGAGCCGAGAGGGCGCGTGCTTGTACGGGGCCGGGCCTCCCGGGCCGCCCCGCCCCGTACGGGCCGGCCCCGAGCCCTCAGGCCCCGCCCGGCTCCTGCTTCCCCCGGCCCACCGGCCCGCGCCCGGAGAGCACCTCGCCGTACGCCTGCATCAGGTCCGGCAGCCGCAGCGTGGACAGGTCCTCCCGGCTGAGGGCCCCCGTGTACCCGGAGAGCCGCAGATCGCGGTAGGCGCAGCTCTTCTCGTACAGCGTGCGCAGGAACCGGCCGTTGCCCAGCTCGTCGATCCAGCCCTGCTCCACCACATGGCCGCTGATGGAGCGCAGCTCGTCGACCGCCTCCTCGTCCCACACGTCGTCGTTCTCGGCGGCCAGCACGCCGCCGATCGCGGTGAGTTCGAGCGGGCGGTAGCTGGGGAAGTCGACCCGGCTGGTGAAACGGGAGGAGAGCCCGGGGTTGGTGGCGAGCAGGCGGTCCATGCCCTCCGGGTAGCCCGCGAGGATGACGACGAGATGGTCCCGGTTGTCCTCGGCCCGCTTCAGAAGGACCTGGAGGGCCTCGTCGCCGTACGCGTCGCCCTTGCTGTAACCGGAGTTGGCCAGGCTGTACGCCTCGTCGACGAAGAGCACCCCGCCGAGCGCCGAGTCGATCAGCTCATTGGCCTTCACCGCCGTCTGCCCCAGGAACTCGCCCACCAGGTCGGCGCGTTGGGCCTCGATCAGATGGTCGCCGCCGAGCAGCCCCAGCGCGTAGAAGACCCGGCCGAGGATGCGCGCCACCGTCGTCTTGCCGGTGCCGGAGGGGCCGGAGAAGACGAAGTGGCGCTTCGGCGGCTGGACCGGGAGCCCCTGCTCGGCCCGTAACCGGGCCATGTTCAGCTGCGCGGAGAGCGCCTTCACCTGCCGCTTGACGGGTTCCAGGCCGACCATGCGCTCCAGCTGGGCCAGCGCCTCGGCCAGCAGCACCGGGTCGCTCGGCCCGGCCGGGAAGGGCGGCGGCTTCCGGGTCTTCGTGCGGCGTACGCCTTCGACGGGCGCGGTCGGCGAGGGCGCCGGGCCGTCCCCGTCGACGTCGGCGAGCAGTCCGGCGTCACCGACCGGCCAGGACTCACGGCCCTCCACCAGGTCCATGCCCGGCGACGCGTCGCCGTCCGGCAGCACCTCCGCTCCCGCACCACCCGAGCCGAAGCCGGTGAGCAGCACGGCGGCCAGGTCGGCGGAGTCGTCGTACCCGTCGCCCTCCACGAGCGCCGCCAGCCGGGCCGAGGTGTCCATGAACGCCGGGTCGACCCGGTGCACCGCCCGGTAGAGCGGCAGGGCCGCCGCACTGCGCCCGGTGCCCTCATGGGCCCGCGCCAGCCAGTAGCGGAGCTCCTTGCGCTGCGGCTGCTCGCTGCGACAGCGCATCAGGGCGGCCGAGAGCAGGGGCTCGGCCTGCCCGTACATCTCCAGCCGCACCCGGGCCATACCGCCGAAGAGCCCCGCCTCGATGCCCAGCATCGGATCGTCGACGAGCTGCTCCGTGTACCGCATGAGCTGCTCCCAGTCCTTGACCAGATACGAGCGGCACGCGTGCAGGAACCGCACCTGCGGGTCCGTGTCCACGGGCGGCAGCCCCGCCAACGCCCGGTCCAGCTCCGGCACATGGCGTCCGTCCAGCCAGTGCGAGGCGTGGGCGAGCAGCAGATCGCGCGGGCTCTCCAGCAGGGGCTGCACCCACCACCCCAGCCAGTACCAGGAGTTGAGCGGGCGGCGGTGGCGGACCCGCTGTTCGCCGAAGCGGTCGCGGTGCCGGTACATCCGCAGGAGCGCGGTGGCGGTGTCGATCCGCAGCGCGTGGAGGCCGAGCCAGCCGTCCGCCATGCCGGGATCGATCCGTACCGCAGCTCTGAACTCCTCCTCGGCCTGCGGGTAGGCGCCCATCGTGTAGGCGTCCATGCCACGCAGCCAGGCGAGGTCGGCGGGGGCCTGCGCGCCCTGTGTGCCGATGTCCATCAGGTCCCCCACGCCAACCGTTCCCCCAGGATGTCCCGCCCGCACAGCATGCCCACCTGAGCGTGCCGAATCACTGCGCGGGGGAAGGGAATTGACCACACCGAGGTGCATCGTACCCGCGCACGGGGGAGTGGGCCGGTCGACGGCGGACCGGGCGGGCGGTGACCGAAAGTGAGCTGATCGCTCTGCGTGGTCGCCGGGCGGCGGTGCGCGCACAGGACGAAGCCCCCGGTCACGGGGGAACAACCGGGGGCTTCGCGTCTGCGGGGGCTCCGAAAAGCCGCACAATGAGAACGTAAGACCAGTAAGGCCCCTCGGTCAAGCCGAGTTGGGGCACTTCCGGGGTGATTTCCGACTGCTCAGTACGGAGGGGGGTGCTGCCTACCGTCGGTGACGAAACGGTTCGCTCCCGCTGTCACGCCGGGCCCCTCCAGCCACGCGTACCCCTCGGGCAGCTGACGCACCAGCACATCCGCGTAGGGGCGCGACGGGTCCTCGGCGAAGTGCCGCTCCTCGGCGACGGTCCAGCCGTCCCAGAACTCCGTGAGCCCGGCGCCGTCGCGCGCCCTGCCGCGCCCCCAGGAGGCCGTTCGCTCCAGCTCCATCCAGCACAGCGCCGCCAGCCACGGGCGCACCTCCCGGCGGCCCGCGCCGACGCCCTCGACCAGCACCACCGGGGCCGGCTCCAGGGTCCGCGCCGGGCCGAAGCGCCGCTCGGTCCAGTCGTAGGGCGCGTACCGGGCCGCCTCACCGTGCGAGAGGGGTTCGAGCACCTGCTCCCGCAGCCGCCCCACCCAGCCGAACAGCTCCTCGTGGGTGGCGAGATCGTCCAGCTGGAGCACCGGCGCACCGCCGAGCGCGGCCGCCAGGCGGGCGGCGAACGTGCTCTTGCCCGACCCCGCGTGCCCGTCCACCGCGACCAGCCGGACCGGCCCGCAGGACGGGGGGAGCGAGCGCAGGGCGTCGGCGCGGCGGACCAGGTCGTTCATGGCCCCAGAGTACGGGCCCGGGTGCGGGCCGGGGTGCGGGCCCGCGGCCGGCCGCCCCGGCCCGCCGCAGGTCACGCCAGTGGTCCAGACCCATATTGGTGGCGCGGCGCGGGCCGAAGCACTGGCCCGACCCCGCCGGGAGACGGGATAGTTGGCCCACCGATCGGCATCCGCAGCCCCACTCCCACCCATGACCGGGGGTCTCGCCCATGACCAGTCCGACCTCACGCAGGACCGTCCTGACCGCCGCGCTCGCGGCGGCGGCAGGGGCGGGCACCGCCGCGGCGTCCGCCGGCCCCGCGGGGGCCGCACCCGCGGCAGCGCCCCCTGCCCGGCCCTCCGCACCCCAGGCGGCAGCACCTCTCGTGGACAACCGCTTCTGGCACACGTACACCGACTGGCGCTGGGGTTCCGGCGACGGCACCCGGGTCCTCGCCGGCACCCGCCCCGGCCTGGCCATCGCCACCCCGGCCGGCCGTATCGACCACACCGACCCGCACACCGGGGAGAGCGCCCCCTGGGAGTACGCCACCTGGACCTCGCCCGCCCACCGCTCCGCCGTCCCCGCCACCGAACTGATCACCTCCTGGAACGCCCGTACGCCCGCGGGGACCTGGATCGCGATCGAGCTGAGCGCGGCCTACGCGGACGGCACGGCCACGCCCTGGTTCGTGATGGGCCACTGGGCCTCGGGCGACGGCGACATCCGGCGCACCTCGGTGGACGGGCAGGGGGACCCGCACAGCTCCGTGTGGACCGACACGCTCGCGGTGGACGACGCGGCGAGCGGCGTACGGTTCGTCTCGTACCGCCTGCGGCTCACCCTGTACCGCACCCCGGGCAGCCGGCTCACCCCGACCGTGTGGCGCGTCGGCGCGATGGCCTCCGACGTGCCCGACCGCTTCACCGTCCCGGCGACCACCCCGGCCCACGCCCGCGAACTGCGGGTCCCGCGCTACTCGCAGAACGTCCACATCGGCCAGTACCCCGAGTACGACAACGGCGGCGAGGCGTGGTGCAGCCCCACCTCCTCGCAGATGATCGTCGAATACTGGGGCCGCCGCCCCACCGCCGAGGACCTCGCCTGGGTCAGGCCGGGCCTGCCCGACCCCCAGGTCTGCCACGCGGCCCGCCACACCTACGACCACCAGTACGGCGGCTGCGGCAACTGGCCGTTCAATGCCGCCTACGCCGCCACCTACCGGGACCTGAACGCGGTCGTCACCCGCCTCGGCTCACTCACCGACCTGGAGCGGCTCGTCCACGCCGGAATCCCCGTCATCACCTCGCAGTCCTTCCTGGAGGAGGAGCTGACGGGGGCGGGTTACGGGACGGCGGGCCACCTGATGACGGTGGTCGGCTTCACCCCCGGGGGCGACGTGATCGCCAACGACCCCGCGTCTCCGGACAACGAGGCGGTACGCCGCGTCTACCGGCGGCGCGAATGGGAGAACATCTGGCTGCGCACCAAGCGCTACGACGCGAACGGGCAGGTCAGGGGCGGTACGGGCGGGGTCTGCTACGTGTTCTGGCCCTCGGGCCCGACGCCGGGGCAGCGGCGCGTCCTGCGGTCGCTGGGCCTGCTGTGAGCCCGGCCGGTCAACGCGCCGCGGAGGCAGGTGAGTTGGCGAGGCGGTGCGATACGTTGAAGGCGTGACCGACATCGAATCGCGCATCGACACGTCCCGGCCGCACACCGCCCGGATATGGAACTACTGGACCGGCGGCAAGGACAACTACCCGGTCGACCGGGCGGCCGGCGACCGGATCGGTGAGCTGCACCCCGGCATCGGGGAGTACGCGAAGGCGGACCGCCTGTTCCTGGGGCGGGCGGTCCGGCACCTGGCCGAGCGGGAGGGCATCCGGCAGTTCCTGGACATCGGGACGGGGCTGCCGAGCGCCGACAACACGCACGAGGTCGCCCAGCGCATCGCCCCCGGCACGCGGGTCGTGTACGTGGACAACGACCCGCTCGTCCTGGCGCACGCCCAGGCGCTGCTGGTCGGGACGCCCGAGGGCCGCATCGACTACCTGGACGCCGATCTGCGGGACGTCGACGGCATCCTGGCCGCCGCGGCGAAGACGCTCGACCTCGCGCAGCCGGTCGCGCTGATGCTGCTCGGGGTCGTCATCTTCGTCGAGGACGACGAGGAGTCGTACGGGATCGTCCGCCGGCTCATGGACGCGCTCGCCCCCGGCAGCCACCTCGTCCTGTCCCACACGGTCACCCACCCCGGCATGCCGGACGTCGACGCGGCGGTGGCGTTCTGGAACGAGCACGGCACTCCCAAGCTCACGCAGCGCACCCCGGCCGCCGTCGCCCGCTACTTCGAGGGCCTGGAGCTGCTGGAGCCCGGGGTGGTGTCGTGCTCCGCGTGGCGGCCGGAGCACGTGGCGCCGGACGTCGCGATGTACGCGGGGGTCGGCCGTAAGTGAGGCCCGGTGAGGCGCTCGACTAGTCCGAGGCCAGTGGGTCGCGGTGGTCCGCCTCGTCCTGTCGCCAGTAGCCCTTCGCGTAGGCGTGGTGGCGGTCCAGGCCGAGGGCTTCTGTGAAGTGGCGGCGGATGGCCCTGACGGCGCCGGACTCGCCGGCCGCCCACGCGGCGACGCGTGCGTGCGGGACGGCGGCTTCGAGGACGGCGTCGCGCAGCGCCTCGCCCTTCGGACGGCCGGCGGCCCGGTGGACCCACACGAGGTCCAGGCCCGCCGGACGGCTCACCTCGATCTCGGCCTCGGGGCCCTCGACCTCCAGGTAGAGCGCGCCGCGCTGACCGGGCGGCAGGCTCTCGGCGATGGTCAGGACCGCGGGCTGGGCGCTCTCGTCGCCCGCCAGCAGGTAGTAGTCGGTGTCGGGGAGAGGCCGGAAGGACCCCTTGGGACCGCCGAAGGAGACCTCCTGGCCGGGGTGGGCCGCTTCGGCCCAGCGTGCCGCCGGACCGTTGCCGTGCAGCACCACGTCGATGTCGAGCCGCGATGTGGCGGGAGAGTGGTGGCGCACGGTGTAGGCGCGGCCCGCCGGCCGGCCGTCGAGGGGGTCGGTCACGAACAGCTTCACCCACTGCGTCGGTTCGTCGCAGTGGAAGTCGGACACGCCGGGTCCGGACAGGGTGATGCGGGCCATGCGGGGGGCGATCAGGGAGACCGCCTCCACCGTGGCGGTGCGACGGGTGCGACGGGTGCGGAACATGGGAGCGGCCCTTCAGGTGGAGGGGGTCGCCTGCGCGTCGCTGTGCCGGCAGGCGAGGACGGTGGCGGTCAGCCGTTCGGCGAACCACGGGTCCAGCGGCCGTCCTGTGGTGAAGGCCCGGTGGAAGGCGGGACCGATGAGGACGTCGAGGAGCTGGTCGGCCTCCTCCCGGGGCACCGCGCCGCCGGGAGGGAGGGCGAGAGCCTGCCGGACGCGCGCGCGGTCGTACTGCCGCTGGCGGCTCAGCACCTGGTCGCGCAGGACCGTGGCGGTCGCCGCGTCGTGCAGGGCGTGACCGATGAGCACGAACAGTACGTGGCCGGTGGGGGACTGGGTGAAGACCCGGCTCCAGTGGGTCACATGCTGCTCCAGGGCGGCCTGTGCGGAGTGCGGTGGCTCGGGCCAGGACTCCCGGTCGTGCAGATCCTCCTCCAGGACGTCGAGGAGGATGGCCACCTTCGACCGCCACCACCGGTAGATGGTCTGTTTGGCGACTCCCGCCCGCTCGGCGATCGCGCTCACCGTCATCGCGTGGAAGCCGACATCCACCAGCAGATCGTCGGCCGCTCGCAGGACCGCGACGCGAGCGGCCTCGCTGCGCCGCGGGCCGCTCCTGGTCCGCACCGGGTGCGCGTCGGCCGGTCGCCGGGTGTCGTGTGGGGCGTCGATGGCGTGCCCTCCTCGTCGCGTCGTGGGGCCTGTCCCGGGTGGCCGGCGACGACCGGTCCGGAGATCGACGGGTCGAGACTAGACGCAACGGTGCGTATGGTCAAAGCCTGAGGGCCGGTCGCCGGGCCGGGCCGGTTGCCGGGGTGGGGCCCCGTTTCCCCCCGGATCGGGCGAGGTCCTGGGGGAAACGGGAGTCGACGGGCCGCACGCGACACCCTCAGCGGCGTACGGCCACTTCCTCGCGCTGGGCGCCGCCGGCCTCCGCGCGGCCGAACAGCAGCCGCGTACGCATCCGGTACAACGCCTCGCCCCGCTGGTTGTCCGCCTCGACGACGAACCGGACCGTGCCCGTGTCCGGGCGCCGGGGATGGGGCGCGGCCTCCTCCACGGTGGCCCGTCCGCGCACGTCGTCGCCGGGGCGCACCGGGCGCAGGAACCGGACCTCGTCCATGCCGTAGGAGCCCTGGCAGGCGGAGCCGGCGAGCAGGGCGCGGACGAACTGCCCCATGACCACCGCGCCGGTGTGCCAGCCGCTGGCCACCAAGCCGCCGAAGGGGGAGCGGGCTGCCGCCTCGGGATCCAGGTGGAAGGGCATCGGGTCCCACACCCGCGCGTAGCCGATGATGTCCTCGCTCGTGAGCCGGGTGGTCCCCAGCTCGTAGGTGCTGCCGACGCGGAAGTGCTCGAAGTGCCGCACGGTGGGTGCTCCTTCGTCTCGGGGGTCTCGCGGGGGCCGGGGCCCGGCACTCAGCCGGGGGACGCCGCGTGGGCCGCGTACACCGGCGCGCCCACCGGGCGGATCAGGGCGGGCTCCGGGCGGGGGCGGCCCAGGCGGCGCCTCTCGGCGCTGAACCACTCGGCGACCCGGAAGGCCAGGTCCATCGACTGCCCGCGGTTCAGGCGGGGGTCGCACGCCGTCTCGTACCGCAGAGGCAGATCGTCGGAGAGGACCTCGTCGCTCCCGCCCACGCACTCGGTGACGTCCTCCCCGGTGAGCTCCACGTGCACCCCGCCGGGGTGCGTGCCCAGCGCCCGGTGGACCTCGAAGAAGCCCGTGATCTCGTCCAGGACGTCCTCGAAGCGCCGGCTCTTGTGGCCGCTCGGCGCGGTGAAGGTGTTGCCGTGCATCGGGTCGCACGCCCACACCACCCGGGCGCCCTCCGCGCGCACCGCCTCCACCAGGGCGGGCAGCCGGTCGCGCACCAGGCCCCGCCCCATCCGCGCGATCAACGTGAGCCGGCCCGGGGTGCGCAGCGGATCCAGCCGGTCCACCAGGGCCCGTACGTCGTCGACGGCGGCGTCGGGACCCAGCTTGACGCCGAGCGGGTTGCTGACCCCGGCGGCGAACGCGACGTGCGCGCCGTCCAGCCGGCGGGTGCGCTCGCCGATCCAGAGCAGGTGCCCGCTCAGGGCGTACCGCCGGCCCGTGTCCGGGTCCGTTCGCACCAGGGCGGACTCGTAGTCGAGGAGCAGCGCCTCGTGGCTGGCGAACACCTCCGTGGTGCGCAGCGCCGAGGTGCTCATACCGCAGGCCCGGATGAACGACAGCGCCGCGTCGATCTCGTCCGCCAGCCGCTCGTAGCGGTGTCCCGCCGCGGACAGCGCCACGAAGTCACGGTTCCACTCGTGCACCCGGCGCAGATCCGCGTGCCCGCCGGCGGTGAGGGCGCGCAGCAGGTTGAGCGTCGCTGCGGACGCCTGGTAGACGCGCTCCAGCCGGGCCGGGTCGGGGGTGCGGGCCTCGGCGGTGAACTCCAGCCCGTTGACGGCATCGCCCCGGTACGAGGGCAGCGTCACGCCGCCCCGGGTCTCGGTGGGCTGTGAGCGGGGCTTGGCGTACTGGCCGGCGATACGGCCGACCTTGACCACCGGGACGCCGGCCGCGTACGTCAGCACGGCGGCCATCTGGAGGAGGACCTCCAGCTTGTTGCGGACCGACTCCGCGCCCACCCCGTCCAGGGTCTCCGCGCAGTCGCCGCCCTGGAGCAGGAAGCCCCGCCCCAGGGCTACTTCGCCGAGCCGGTCGAGCAGGGTGTCGCACTCCTGGCCGAACACCAGCGGCGGTGCGGCGGACAGGGCCGACAAGGTGGTCCGCAGCGCCGTGGGATCGGGCCAGTCGGGCTGCTGCGCCACGGGCAGCGCCCGCCACGCTTCGACAGAGGGATCGGCAAGTGAGTTCTCGTCCATCTCCAGGGATTCCACGCTGAAAACCTCAACGCCTTCTGTTTTCGAGGGCAGGGCACGGGGTTGCGGTGCGCGCAGCCTGTCACGCGCCGGCCGGGCCCCGGCAGTGGGACGTTGTGGCTAGAAGGGCGGATCTACTACCCGGGTACTAGCGCCAGCGGCCGACTGTCGGGGCCGGCCGCACTCCTGGACCATTTCGGCAGGCGCCCTCGTCGTCGGCACCCGACGGCGGGCGCGGTTCGCCGCATGTCTCCACGCCACCGGCTCGAAAGGTGATCCCGCATGAGCAGCACCGTCAACCCGTCCGGGTCCGTGTCCCGCCCGCAGACCGGGGACGAGTACCTGGAGAGCCTCCGGGACGGCCGGGAAGTCAGGATCTACGGCGAGAAGGTGCAGGACGTCACGGCCCACCCGGCCTTCCGCAACAACTCCCGCATGGTGGCCCGGCTCTTCGACGCGCTCCACGACCCCGAGCGCAACAGCAAGCTGGTCGTCCCCACCGACACCGGCAACGGCGGTTTCACCCACCCGTACTTCAAGGCCCCGTACACCTCCGGCGACCTGCGGACCGCCGCGCGGGCCATGGAGGAGTGGGCGCGCATGACGTACGGCTGGCTGGGCCGCACCCCCGACTTCAAGGCCGCCTTCCTGTCCACCCTGGGCTCGAACAAGGAGCACTACGCGCCGTTCGAGGACAACGCGTCCGCGTGGTACCGCAAGGCACAGGAGAACGTGCTCTTCATCGGCCACGGCATCGTCAACCCGCCGATCGACCGCAACCGGGGGCTGACCGAGCTCAAGGACGTGATGCTGACGGTGGACCGGGAGACCGACGCCGGCCTCGTGGTCTCCGGCGCCAAGGTCGTCGGCACCGGCGCCGCGCTCACCCAGCACATCTTCATCGGCAGCTACGGGGTCATACCGAAGGGCGCGAAGGAGTTCTCCGCGTACTTCATCGTGCCGACCGACAGCCCCGGCCTGAAGATCATCTCCCGGCCGTCGTACGAGTTCGCCTCGGCCACCGTCAGCAGCCCCTTCGACCAGCCGCTCAGCAGCCGCCTGGACGAGAACGACGGCATTCTCGTCTTCGACCAGGTGCTGATCCCCTGGGAGAACGTCTTCTGCTACGACGTGGACAAGGCGAACGACTTCTTCTACGGGTCAGGCTTCTTCTACCGGGCCATGTTCCACGCCTGCGTCCGCTTCGCCGTGAAGATGGACTTCCTGACCGGCCTGCTCGCCAAGTGCCTGGAGACCACGGGCACCTCGGAGTTCCGCGGGGTGCAGAGCCGGCTCGGCGAGGTCCTCGCCTACCGCAACATGTTCTGGGCCCTGGTCGACTCCATGGCCGAGAACCCCACCAAGTGGCCCGACGGCACCGTCACCCCCAACGGCGAGACCGCGCTGGCCTTCCGCGTCCTGTCCTCGTCGATCTTCCCCAAGGTGCGTGAGATCTTCCTGCGGGATCTCGGCAGCGCGCTGATCTACAACAACTCCCACGCCCTCGACTGGTCCAACCCCGAGGTCCGGCCCTACCTGGACAAGTACGTCCGCGGCCTGGGCGTGGAGGCCATCGACCGGGTGAAGCTGATGAAGCTGGCGTGGGACGCGGTCGGCACCGAGTTCGGGGCCCGCTGGGAGCTGTACGAGATGAACTACGCGGGCAACCACGAGCAGATCCGGTTCGAGGCGCTGCACGCCCAGCAGGTCTCCGGGAAGTTCGAGGACTACAAGCAGCTCGTCGACCGGTGCCTGTCGGAGTACGACGAGCACGGCTGGAAGGTCCCCGACCTCGTCGACCCCAAGGACACCACCGTCATCGGCGCCGGCGCACCGGACACCGGCACGACCGCCCCCCGCCGGGCCGCACGGTGAGCAGCCACACCCCCGCTCCGGGCGGATCCACCGCCCCGCCCGGGGCCCCCGTCCTGCCGGACCAGGCCCAACTCAGGCACGTACTCGGCCAGTTCGTGACCGGGGTGTGCGCGGTGTCGACCCGCTTCGACACCCGCTCCGGTGTACGCCACGACGCCATCGCGGTGAACTCGTTCACCTCGGTCTCCCTCGACCCGCCGCTCGTGTCGATGTACCTGCGCGACGACTCCACCTTCCTGCGGCGGGTCCGCACGTCCGGCCAGTGGGCCGTGTCGTTCCTCGGCAACCGGGCGCGCTCCCTGGTCGGCGTCCTCACCGCGCCCGCGGCCCGGCGCCCTCCGGTGGAGCAGGCCGCCGACTGGGCCGTCGGCCCGCACACCGGCTGTCTGGTCCTGCCGGACGGCCCCGGAACGCTCGAATGCGCTCTGCACCTCACGCAGACACTCGGCGACCATGTCCTCGTGGTCGGACGGGTGCTGGGCGCGGTGGGCCGCGACCACGAACCCCTGGTCTTCCACCGCGGCGCCTTCACCGAAGTCGCACCGGCGCCGTGACCACTCTCCACCGGCCTTCGGCAGCGAACAGGAAAGGAGACCCCATGGCGAGGAAACGCCCGTACGTGGCGGTGGTGGGCGGCGGCATCGGCGGCCTGGCCGTCGCGCTCGGACTGCGCAGGCAGGGCGTCGAGGCGGTCGTCCACGAGCAGGCGCACGCACTGTCCCACCAGGGGGCGGGGATCGCGATCGGCGCGAACGGACACCGGGCCCTGCGGGAACTGGGCGTCGCTGAGCGGCTGACCGCCTCTGCCGCCCGGCCCTCGCGCGCCGACTTCCGGCACTGGCGCACCGGCCGGTCCATGGTGTCGCACCGCCTGACCGGCCTGTACGAGGAACGCTTCGGCGCCCCCTTCTGGACCGTGGAACGCGCGGCCGTCCAGCAGGCTCTGCTCGCCGAACTGGGCCCGCGCCACGTGCGCCTGGGCGCGCGCTGCACCGGGGTGGACAGGACGGCCGACGGCGCCGTGATCCGCTTCGAGGACGGCGGCGAGGCGGAGGCCGACGCGGTCGTCGGGGCGGACGGTATCCACTCCGCGGTGCGCCACAGCCTCTTCGGCCCGCAGGAGGCCGTGTTCTCCGGCACCAGCGGATACCGCGCCCTGGTCCCGATGGACCGGCTGCGGCACGTTCCCGAACTCGCCGAACCGGTGCTGTGGCTGTGGCTCGGACCGGGCCGGCACTTCATCGCCTACCCGGTGGCCGACGGCAGCGCGCTGAACTTCCTGGCCGTCGTGCCCGACCGCACGTGGACGGTGGAGTCCTGGTCCACGGAGGGCGACGCCGCCGAGCTGCGGGCCGCCTTCGACGGCTGGCACCCGTTCGTCACGGAGGTCCTCGGCGCCTGCGAACGTCCGGGCCGCTGGGCGCTGTACGACCGGGAGCCGCAGCGCGTGTGGAGTTCCGGCGCGGTGACGCTGCTGGGAGATGCCGCGCACGCGATGCTGCCGCACCACGGACAGGGCGCCAACCAGGCCCTGGAGGACGCGGTGGTCCTCGCCCACTTCCTGGCACGGACGGACACCGGCGGTGTGCCGTCGGCCCTGCGCGCCTACGAGCGTCTGCGTCGGCCGCGCACCCGGCTGCTCCAGGCGGGCTCCCGCAAGAACGCCGGCTGCTTCCAGCTCCCCGACGGGCCGCAGGCCGAAGCCCGCAACGCAAGGCTGGCCACCCTGCCCGACGACGTCGCCTGGATCCACGGGCACGACATCCTCGGCTCCCTGCCTGTGGCCACGTCACCGGCCTGAACCGCGGGCGGGGGCCGCCGGCCCCGACGACCATCGACGAACGGTGAGGAACACCATGGCAAGGACCTACTCCTTCGAAGGCAACGTACCCGTCGTGCATCCCACGGCGTTCGTGCACCCCGACGCCGTGCTGATCGGGTCGGTCGACATCGGTCCGGGGTGCTATGTCGGTCCCCTCGCGAGCCTGCGGGGCGACTTCGGGCACATCGAACTCCGGGCGGGCTCCAACGTCCAGGACGGCTGCGTCCTGCACTGCTTCCCGGGGGCCGACACGGTCGTGGAGGAGGACGGACACGTCGGCCACGGCAGCGTGCTGCACGGCTGCCGGGTGGGCCGGGACAGTCTCATCGGCATGAAGTCCGTCCTCATGGACGGTGTCGTGGTGGGAACGCGGGCGTTCGTCGGGGCCGGCAGCTTCGTCAAGTCCCGCTTCCAGGTACCGGAGCGGCACCTGGTGGCGGGCAGCCCGGCCAAGGTGGTGCGTGAACTCACCGCCGACGAGATCGCCTGGAAGGGCAACGGAACCGCCCAGTACCAGAAGCTGGCCCAGCGCTGCCTCACCGGTCTGCACGCGGCGGAGGCCGCCACCGAGCGCACCGCCCCGGCGGCCCCCGCCGAACCCGGCGAGCACGAACACGTCACCCTCCACGCCTACCGGTCCCGCTGACGAAGCACCCGAGGCACCTTGTCGCGGCCGGACCGCGCACCGGACAAGACCGTCAGGACGGGCCCCGCGACGGCGCCGGGCACGCGCGAACACCAGGACCATTCACCGGACTTCGCGTTCACGGACTTCATGTTCACGGACGTCACGTTCACGGACTTCACGCTCAAGGCCCTTCCGCGGCTCCCCATGGCCGCGACCCTTCCCCACCCCCTCCAGGAGGCATGTTCATGAACAGCTCAGCCACCTCCCGACTCGTCGTCGGCGACCGGTTCCGCGACTTCGCCGAGGCCGTCGGCGCCGAGACGTTCTCGCGGCTCGCCCGCTCGCTCGACGCGGGCGACCTGGACACCGTCGAGGGACCGCTGCGCGTGGTCACCGGCCAGGGCGTCGGCGAGTTCGAGATCTCCTACCTCGAGGACGCCGTCCGCCGGCGGCAGCTGGACGACCGGATCGAGCTGGTCCACTCGGCCGGGCAGCCCGCCCGTCGCCAGGAACTGCACAAGGCCCGCGAGGACAACGTGCTGATCGCCGGGCTCACACAGGTCGACGACACCGCCTACGAGGCCGCCCTGAGGCTGCACGACCACAACGAACTGCTCCTCGACGTCCAGGACCGGGTGCACGTGCAGGGCATGGTGGCCGTCGAGGCGGCCCGTCAGATGTTCGTCGCGGTGGTGGAGCGCTACTTCACGGCCCGCTGGCCGCAGCAGCGCTACTACATCGTCCTCAACTCCATGAACACCACGTTCTCCAACTTCCTCTTCCCCGTGGGCGCCACGGTGCGGCTGACGGTGGACGAGTCGGAGGTGTCGGAGCCCAGCCGGCTCACGTTCCGTACGACGGTGGAGGTGGAGCAAGCCGGACGGCCCGCCGCTGCCGTCACCATCGACGCGGCCGCCTTCGCCCCCGGGCTGCTGGAGGAGAAGGAGCTGCGCCGGGCCAAGAGCGCGGTGGCGAGCACGATGGACGCCGCACTGGCCACCGCGTGACATGAGGACGCCGACACCGGACACCCGGACGCGCCCCGCACCGGGACGACTCCCGTACCCGGAGCGGCGGTTCGCCTACCTGGGCCCGGAAGGAACCTTCACCGAGCTGGCCCTGCGGTCCCTCCCGGAGGCCACGGGCGCCCGGCTGTCACCGGCTGCCACGGCCACCGAGGCCCTGACGCTGGTGTGCCGGGGCGCCGCGGACGCCGCCATGCTGCCCGTCCACAACACGGTGGCCGGGGTGGTCGCGGACACGGTGCGCGCGCTCGCCGAGTCACCCGCGCTGACCGTCCTCAGGGAAGTCGTGCTCCCCGTGGAATTCGCCCTCCTGGTCCGCCCCGGCACACGACGCGCGCGGATCCGCACGGTGAGCGGCCATCCGCACGCGGGGGCGCAGGTCGGCGGATGGCTCGACAGCCGGGCGCCGCAGGCGCGTTGGACACCGGCGGCGTCCAACGCCGAGGCCGCGCGCAGGGTACGGGACCGGGAGTGCGACGCCGCGGTCGCCGGGGAGTTCACCGCCGCGCACTACGGCCTTCAGGTCCTGGACGCCGGGATACAGGACACCGCCGGTGCGGTCACCCGGTTCCTGCTGTGCGCGCGTCCCGGCAGGTGGAGCGGCCCGCGTCCCGCCGCCGACCGCACCTCGCTGGTCGGGCGTCTCGCGGCCCGGCCCGAGGAGGCCGGCGGACTGCTCGACGGCCTGCGGAGCCACCCCTTCCTGCGGTCGGTGTCCCTGCGGACCGTGTCCGACGGCCGCAGCGGCTCGGTCCTGTTCGCCGACTGCCCGGGAGGCGCCGGACAGGCCGCGACAGCGCGCGCGGTCGGCCTGCTGCGCCTGCGGCTGCCCGGACTGAGAGTCCTGGGGCCGTACCCCTCGGCGACCCATGTCCCGTCGTACGAACGGAGCGAGACCATGCACACCGAGACCACCGCCGAAGCCGGCCTCTCAGCGGAGACCGGGTCCCGGGACATCGCCCGGCTGCGCGACCGGATCGACTCCCTGGACCACCTGCTCATCGGCACGCTCAGGGAGCGGCTGGAGGCGTCCCGCGAGATCCAGCGGATCCGTACCCGAAGCGGCGGCTCCCAGGTCGACCCCGGGCGCGAGGCCGCCGTCCGGGGCCGGTACGCCGAGGAGCTGGGGGAGGGTGGAACGGGCGTCGCCGAGGCGCTAACCCAAGGCTCGATTCGTTACGCTGGCATTAACCATCCGAACATTGATTACTGTGTGCCCGCCCATCCATCATGCGCGGGCTATTCCACTCACA